>NZ_JBEYFC010000222.1:0-13779 GCF_040634175.1 Streptomyces sp. NPDC007162 | reverse complement strand
GAGCGAGGGTGGGGCTGCCGGGATGGCTGAGCAGGGTGTAACCGCGGGACTTCACGCTTCCTGCCTCCTCTGGACGCGGATGTACAGGAGCCCGAAGACGAGCGCGATGAGGATCAGGATGTCGCCGACGGCGGCGCCGGGCCCGAACTTCGGCAGCAGCGTGCCGAAGCCCAGCTGGTACGACCAGGTGGCCAGGGTCGAGGAGGCGTCGCCCGGACCGCCCTTGGTCATGATCCAGATCAGGTCGAACACCTTGAGGGTGTAGACCAGCCCGAGCAGCAGGGTGATCGCCGACACCGGGCGCAGCAGTGGGAAGGTGATCCGCCGGAACTGCTGCCAGGCGCCCGCCCCGTCCAGGGCCGCCGCCTCGTACAGCTCGCCGGGGATGTTCTGCAGTCCGCTGTAGAGGATGACCAGGTTGAAGGGGATGCCGATCCAGATGTTGGCGACGATCACCGCCGTCAGCGCCCAGTCCGGCGAGGTCAGCCAGCCGACCGGATCGATCCCGACGAAGTGCAGGAAGTAGTTCACCACTCCTGACTCGCTGTTGAACATCCACGACCAGGTCGACGCCGACACGATCAGCGGCAGCAGCCAGGGGATCAGGAACAGCGCCCGCAGTACGGTCGACAGCCTGAAGTGCCGGTTGAAGAAGACCGCCAGGGCGAGGCCGCTGGCGTACTGGAAGGCGATCGACACGAAGGTGAAGACCAGGGTGTGCCGCATCGCCGGTCCGAACGTCGGATCGTCCAGGACGGTACGGAAGTTGTCCCACCCGGAGAAGGGCGCGTCACCGGCCACGAAGGAGCGGACGGTGTAGTCGCGCAGGCTCAGGTCGAGGTTGCGGTAGAGCGGATAGACGTAGAAGGCGGCGAGGTAGGCGAGCAGAGGCGTCACGAAGGCGAGTGCGGTCAGCCGCCGCCTGCGCCGCACGGAGCGGGCGCCGGTGTCACCGGTCCCGGCCGCGGCGGCCGGTGCCCGCCGCGGCCGGTCGACCCGGGCGATGGTCATGCCGGTCCTAGCCCTTCCGCGCGCTCGACTGGGCCGTGGCCAGGGCGTCCTGCGGGCTCTTGCTGCCGGACAGCGCCGCCTGTACGGCGGTCCACATCGGCTGCGAGATCGTCGGGTACTTGGTGCCGAGACCGCCGCTGGTCCGGCCCCGGGCCGCCCCGACCGCCGCCACCCACGGCTTCAACTCCGCGTTCTTCTTGACCTGTGCGGCCTGTACGGCGGCGGTGGGTGCCACGTACATGAGCGTGGTGTCGGTGGCCAGCAGGTTGGTGGGGCTGGTGAGACAGGTGACGATCTTCTTGCTGATGCCGTAGCGCGAGGTGTCCTTCTGCACGGGTACGGTGACGAACTCGCCGCCCGTCGGCACCGGCGCCGAACCGCCGTTCTGGCCGGGGATGTTGACGACCCCGTACGGGAATCCGGCCTTGTCGGCGTTGCCGAGCTGCCAGGTGCCGTTCTCGCTGAACGCGTAGTCCCCGGTGGCGAACTCCTGCCAGCTGGTGGTCTGGGTGTTCTGCAGCACGTCCTTGGGGGCGTACCCCGCGTCCACCCACTGCTTCCACAGCGTCAGCGCCGCGGCCCCCTGGGCGGAGTCCAGCTTCGTCAGGTCGCCGCCCGCTCCCCAGAACCAGGGCAGGAACTGGAAGCTGCCCTCCTCCGTGCTGATGGCGGAGAAGGTGATGCCCTTCTTCCCGGCCGCCTTGACCTTCTTCAGCGCGGCCGTCAGCGACGCCCAGTCCTTGACCGAGGCCGGGTCGACGCCGGCGGCGGAGAGCACCTTCTTGTTGTAGTAGAGGGCGAGGGTGTTGGCGCCGATCGGGACGCCGTAGGAGGCACCGTCGAGGGTGCCGGCGCCGATGATGTTCTTCTGGATCGACGTGGTGTCGAGTCCGAGGTCGCTGGTCTTGGTGAGGATCCCGGCCTCCACCAGCGTGGAGACGACCGGGTTGTCGACCAGCATCACGTCCGGTGCGTTGCCCTGCTGCGCCGCCAGCAGCGCCTTGTTGCCCAGGTCGGTGGTGTCGTACGCGGTCCGCTTGAGCTTCACCCCGGCCGCGGTGCCGCACGCGGCGACCTGCTTGCCCCAGTCGGAGGAGGCGTCGAACTGCGGGTACGGGTCCCAGAAGGTGTACGTGCCGCCGGCCGAGGGCGACGACCCCGAGGAGCCGGAACCGCCACCGCAGGCGGTGAGGGGGAGCAGGGTGGCCACGGCGACGGCCAGGAGGGTACGGCGGGTGGGTATCACGGGGTGACCTCGTTGTCGTAGGACGGGGTGTTTCAGGAGGTGGGGAGCCAGACGCGCATGCTGCCGTCCTCGCGGTTGGCCCAGACGTGGTAGGGGACCGCGGTCAACTCGACCGGCTCGCCGTCGGTTTCGGACTCCGTGCCGGTCACGGCGGCGTACGGCCACCAGCCGCGGTCCGGGACACGCCGCCGGCGGCCCGCGGCGACCACGGTGGTGACACCGCCGAGCAGGTCCGGACGGTGCTTCACGGCGAGCGGCCGGGACGGGTCGAGGACGATGTCGTCCAGTCCGCCGCCGGGGTGGTCGGCCTGCTCCAGGCAGTGCACCAGCGGCCCGCGCTCGATCGCCACACAGCCGCGCACCGCGTCCACGCGCGGGTCGGCGGCGGTGAGCCGGGGTTCGAGACCGAGTTCGAGGACGACCCGGTCGCCCGGCGTCCAGTCGCGGGTGAGCCGCAACCAGCCGTTCTCGACGGGGGCGTCGGACCGGTCGTAGGAGTCGGAACCGCAGCGCACCCGGAACTCGCGGCACCACTGCGGAATGCGCAGCGAGAGCGTCCAGGGGCCGTCGGCGGGGGTCTCCTCGACGGTGAACGCGACCGTGCCGTGCCAGGGGTAGTCGGTCTCGGCGCGTACCCGGACCTGTTCGGTCGTGTACGTCCCGGTGACGAACTGGTGGATCTGCAGGCCGTGTTCGTCGCCGGATGCCAGGTAGTGCTCCAGGCTCGCCAGCAGCCGCATCACGTTGGGCGGGCAGCAGGCGCAGCGGAACCAGCGGGTGCGGCGGGCCGACTGGTCGCCGCCGGTGTCGGTGTGGCCGTCACGGACCTGGAGCGGGTTGACGTACAGCCACTGCTCGCCGTCCAGCGAGACGCCGGCGAGGAACCCGTTGAAGAGGGTGCGTTCGATCAGGTCGGAGTAGCGGGCCTCGCCGGTGAGCAGGGCCAGCCGCCAGCTCCACTGCACCGAGGCGATCGCCGCACAGGTCTCGCAGTAGGCGCGCTCGTTGGGGAGTTCGTACGGGTCGCCGAAGTCCTCCTGGTCGTGGTGGGCGCCCAGGCCACCGGTGAGGTGCGTCTTGGTGGCGGTCATGGCTTGCCACAACCGCTCGCCGGCCGACCTGAGTTCGTCGTCACCGGTCTCGGCCGCCAGGTCCGCGGCTGCCGCCAGCAGGTACAACTGCCGTACGGCGTGGCCCTCGACGTTCGTCGCCTGGCGCAGCGGGACGCGGTCCTGGCAGTAGGCGGCGCCGCCGAGCAGTCCGTGGCCGTGCCGGTCCACGAAGTAGCCGGCCAGGTCGAGGTAGCGGCGTTCGCCGGTCTCCCGGTACAGCTCCACCAGGGCGGTCTCCACCTCCGGGTGGCCGTCGACGCCGTCGATGGGCCTGCCGCTGCCCGGGAGGCCGAACACCGAGTCGATGTGGTCGGCGAACCGCCGTGCCACGCCGAGGAGTTCCGGGCGACCGGTGGCGCGGTGGTGCGCCACGGCCGCCTGGATCAGGTGGCCCGCGCAGTACAGCTCGTGGCCCCAGCGCAGGTCCTCGTACCGCGCTCCGCCCTTGACCAGCTGGAACCAGGTGTTGAGATACCCGTCGGGCTGCTGGGCCGCGGCCACCAGGGCGATGATCCGTTCGACTTCGGCCGCCAGCGGCTCGTCGGCGCCCTGGGCGAGCTGCCAGGCAGCGGCCTCCAGCCACTTGTAGACGTCGGTGTCGACGAACGGGTAGGCGCCCTGGAACTCGCCCTCGGCCCGGCCGGCCGCCAGCCGCAGGTTGTGCAGGTTTCCCGCGGACTCCAGCAGGTCCGGACCCTGGGGAAGGGAGACCCGGGCGTTCACCGCGCGCCGGTCGTGCCAGAAGCCGCCGTCGATGACGACGGCCGCCGGACGCAGCGCGGTGCGGGCGCCCGGCGTCAGACGGATGGGGCCGACGGGGGCGGACGGGGCGGTGCGGGTGCGGGGCATGACTCTCCGAGGTGGGGAGGGACCGGGGCCGGGGCGCGGGCGGGCCTTTCGACATGTCGAACGCCGTCCGGTGCGTGGGGCGTAGTGCGGCGTTGGACCACATTGCGCAACCGTTTTCTCGCCGAGAAGTACAGGGCAGTCGGAGGGGGTGGTCAAGATGCCCGGCAGGGTTTTTTCAGATTGCCCTGGAAGACTGGTGCTTGCCGTGGGCGGCTGCGAGCATATGGGCGACTCTGTCGTCGTCAGTTCGTCGGCACGAGTGAGAAAACGTCTAGGAAAAGGTTTGCCCGTGACCTCTGCTCCCGACTCCCCGCCCACCGGCCGGGCCAGGCTCGCCGATGTCGCCGCCCTCGCCGGTGTCAGCGTGGGCACGGCCTCCAAGGCGCTGAACGGCGCGGGCCGGATGCGCCCGGAGACCCGGCAGCGGGTGCTGGACGCGGTGGAGGCGCTCGGGTTCCGGCCCAACCAGCACGCGCAGAGCCTGCACAGCGGCCGCAGTTGGACCGTCGGCCTGATGACGACGGACGGCATCGGGCGCTTCAGCACCCCGGTGCTGCTGGGTGCCGAGGACGCGCTCGGCGCCGGCAAGATCTCGGTGCTGCTGTGCGACACCCGCGGTGACGCCATCCGCGAGCAGCACCACCTGCGCAACCTCACCGACCGGCGGGTGGACGGCGTCATCGTCGCCGGTCGCCGTACCGACCCCCGGCCACCCCTGACCGGCATCGACCCGGCGATCCCGGTCGTCTACGCGCTCTCGCCGTCCACGGACCCCGAGGACACCTCCGTCGTCACCGACGACCGCGGCGGCGCCCGCCTCGCCGTGGAGCACCTGCTCGCCACCGGCCGGACCCGGATCGCCCATGTCACCGGCCCCGAGCACCACCAGGCCGCCCGTGACCGCGCCCGGCACGCCCTGGAGCACCTGGCCGGGTCCGGTCTTCGACTGGCCTCAGGGCGTGTGCACTTCGGGGAGTGGAGCGAGGCCTGGGGGCGGCGGGCCGCCGACGCGGTGCTGCGCACGGCGCCCGACGTGGACGCCGTCTTCTGCGGGAACGACCAGATCGCCCGGGGGGTCGCGGACGCGCTGCGCGAGCGCGGCAAGGACGTGCCGGGGGACATCGCCGTCGTGGGATACGACAACTGGGACACCATGGCGCTCGCCTGCCGTCCGCCGCTGACCACCGTCGACATGAACCTGGCCGAGATCGGCCGGATCGCCGCGCTGCGGCTGCTCCAGGCCATCGACGCCGAACCGGAGCCGGGCGTGCACACGGTGCCGTGCCGGTTGGTGGTCCGTGAGTCCAGCTGAGGCCGGAGGTCCCGGGTGCGTGGTCCCGGGCGCGGGACCTTCACATCCTCGGCACGTTGTCCGACTGTACTTGAGTAAGTCAATCAATTGACTTACCTTCGGGAGGGTCGCGCGGAACCGAGTGGCCCTACGGAGGCTCGACCATGACCCATGCACAGCCCCGGCCGGTGGAGGCAGGGGAGTCCGCCGCGCCGCGGACGAACGTCGTAGTCGCGGTGCTGGCCTTCGGCGGGATCGTGGTCTCGCTGATGCAGACCCTGGTGATCCCGATCGTCCCCGAGCTGCCGAAGCTGCTCGACGCCTCGCCGTCCAACGCCGCCTGGGCCGTCACCGCCACCCTGCTCGCCGCCGCCGTGGCCACCCCCGTGATGGGACGGCTCGGCGACATGTACGGCAAGCGGCTGATGCTGCTCACCAGCCTCGTCATGCTGGTCGCCGGTTCGGTCACGGCCGCGCTGAGCGACTCCCTCGTACCCATGATCGTCGGCCGTGCCCTCCAGGGCCTGGCCTCCGGGGTGATCCCGCTCGGCATCAGCATCATGCGCGACGAACTCCCCGCCGAACGGCTCGGCTCCGCCACCGCGTTGATGAGCGCCTCCCTCGGAGTCGGCGGCGCCCTCGGCCTGCCCGCAGCCGCGCTGATCGCCGACCACTTCGACTGGCACGTCCTGTTCTGGACCTCGGCCGCGCTGGGGGTCGTCGCCGCGCTGCTCGTGCTGACCCTGGTGCCGGAGTCCAGGGTGCGCACCGGCGGCCGGTTCGACCTGCCCGGTGCCCTCGGCATGGCGGCCGGTCTGGTCTGTCTGCTGCTCGGCATCGCCAAGGGCGCCGACTGGGGCTGGGGCAGCGGCACCACGCTCGGGCTGTTCGCCGCGGCGGTGCTGGTCCTGCTCGGCTGGGGCCGGTACGAACTGCGCACCGGGGAGCCCCTGGTCGACCTGCGCACCACCGCCCGCCGTCAGGTACTGGTCACCAACCTCGCCTCGGTCGCCTTCGGGTTCTCGATGTTCGCGATGTCCCTGGTGCTTCCCCAGCTCCTGCAGTTGCCTGAGGCGACCGGCTACGGTCTGGGCAAGTCGCTCCTCGACGCCGGCCTGGTGATGGCCCCGACCGGCCTGGTGATGATGGCGACGGCCCCGCTGTCGGCCCTCGTCTCGAAGAACTTCGGCCCGAAGATCACCCTGATCTGCGGCGCGGTCGTCGTCGCCGCCGGGTACGGGCTCAACATCGTGCTGATGGACGCCGTCTGGCAGCTGGTGCTCGTCTCCTGCATCGTCGGTGCGGGCATCGGCTTCGCCTACGGCGCGATGCCCGCGCTCATCATGGGCGCCGTCGACCCGCACGAGACGGCCGCCGCGAACAGTCTCAACACCCTGATGCGGTCCATCGGCACCTCGACCGCGAGCGCCGTCGCCGGGGTGATCCTGGCGCAGCTGACCACCCGCTTCGGCGGTGTCTCCGTGCCCTCCGAGAACGGCTTCAAGGTGGTCATGGCGGTGGGCTCGGGCGCGGCCGTCCTGGCGCTGCTCGTGGCCGTGTTCATCCCGCGCCGCAGGCAGGCCGCCGCCGCTGCCGAGACGGCGACCGCGGTGGCCGGGCAGGCTGCCGCCTCGGCCGGGCCCACCGCCGCGGCGGACGCGGCCGCCGAGCCCGTCGCACCGGTGCCTGTCCCGCCCGGCACCGACGACGGCGTCCCGGTGCACGGACGGGTGCGCGGCGCCGACGGAACGGGCGTCGGCCACGCCGCCGTCACGCTCGTCTCCCTCGGCGGGCGCCAGCTGGGCCGCACCGTGGCGGACCACGAGGGCGGCTACCGCGTCGCGGCGCCCGGCGAGGGGACATACGTCCTGATCGCCTCCGCCGAGGGCTGCCGGCCGCAGGCCGCCACCCTGGTGGTGAGCGCCGAACCGGTCGCGTACGACGTGCTGCTCACCGGCACCGGCGGGCTGGCCGGGTCGGTGCGGGCCGCGGACAGCGGGGCGCCGGTCGCCGGAGCCGTGGTGGTCGTGACCGACGTGCGCGGCGACGTCCTCGCCACCCAGCGGACCGACGGGCTCGGCGAGTTCGCGGTCGGCGACCTGGCACCGGGCACCGCGACCGTCGCGGTCAGCTCGCCCGAGCACCGGCCGCTCGCGCTGCCGGTCGAGCTGTCCGGGACCGGACCCACCCGGATCGAGATCGAGTTGCGGCCCGGCGCCCAGCTGTGCGGCACGGTGCGCGCAGCGGTCGGGCCGCTGGGCGACGCCCGGGTCACACTGGTCGACGCCGTCGGCAACGTCGTCGCCACGACCACCACCGGGGACGACGGCGCGTACGCCTTCCGCGACCTGGACACCGGCCCGTACACGGTCATCGCCACCGGCTACCCGCCACAGGCCAGCACGGTGCGCGTCGGCGGCCGCGACCTCCAGGACCACGACATCGAACTCGCCCACCCCGGCGCCTGATTCGGCGGCCGTGGTCAGTCGTCCGTGGGCTGCCGGGCCGCCCACAGCCCGCGGACGTGGCCGAGGTGACGGGTCATCACCTCGCGTACGGCCTGCTCGTCGCGGGCCAGCAGGGCGTCGAGGAGTTCCAGGTGCTCCTCGGCGGAGGCGGTCAGCCGGCCGGCCCGCACCAGTGCCGTCAGGCCGAACAGCCGCGAGCGGCGCCGCAGGTCCCGTACGACCTCCACCAGATGGTCGTTGCCCGCCAGGGCCAGCAGCCCCAGGTGGAACGTCAGGTCGGCCTCGACATAGGCGATCAGGTCCCCCTTCAGGGCCGAGGCGACGATCTCCCGGGCGACCGGGCGCAGCGCCTCCAGGTCGGCGGGGTCCGCGGTGGCCGCCAGGCCCGCGGTCGTCGGGATCTCGATCAGGGACCGGACGTGGGTGTACTCGTCCAGCTGTGTCTCGGAGACGGCGGTGACCCGGAAGCCCTTGTTGGGGACGATCTCGACCATGCCCTCCTTCACCAGCTCCAGCATGGCCTCCCGCACCGGGGTCGCCGAGACGCCCAGCCGCGGGGCGAGGCCCGGCGCCGAGTACACCTCGCCTGGCCGCAGTTCACCGGCGATCAGCGCGGCGCGCAGGACGTCCACGGCCCGTTCCCGGTAGTTGGGCCGCCGGCCGCCCAGGGAGGGGAGGGCGGGGGCGGGGGCGGCAGAGCTGCTGGGCCGGTCGGCCATGGTGGAACTCCTGGTGGCGGTACGGAGGACGTCAGAGTACGAAGCCGGCCGGGAACGGGTCGGTCGGGTCCAGCAGGTACTGCGCGGTGCCGGTGATCCAGGCGCGGCCGGTGAAGCTGGGCAGGACGGCGGGGATGCCGGCGACCTCGGTCGTGCCGAGGAGCCGGCCGGTGAACCGGGTGCCGATGAAGGACTCGTTCACGAACTCGGTGTCCAGGGGGAGTTCGCCGCGCGCGTGCAACTGGGCCATGCGTGCGCTGGTGCCGGTGCCGCAGGGGGAACGGTCGAACCAGCCCGGGTGGATGGCCATCGCGTGCCGGGAGCGGCGGCCCGTGGCCCCGGGGGCGGTCAGGTGGACGTGATGGCAGCCGCGGATCGACGGGTCCTCGGGGTGCACCGGTTCCGCCTCCGCGTTGATCGCCGCCATCAGCGAAAGCCCGGCGGCCAGGATGTCGTCCTTGCGGGCCCGGTCGAAGGGCAGGCCGAACTCGTCCAGCGGGAGGATGGCGTAGAAGTTCCCGCCGTAGGCGAGGTCGTAGGTCACCGTCCGCCCGTCCGGGAGGGTGATCCTGCGGTCCAGTCCGACGGCGAAGGACGGCACGTTCCTCAGGGTGACGTTCGTCGCCGCGCCGTCCGCCACCGCCACCTCCGCGACGACGAGGCCGGCCGGGGTGTCGAGCCGGATGGTGGTGACCGGCTCGACCACCTCCACCATCCCGGTCTCCACGAGCACGGTCGCCACCCCGATGGTGCCGTGCCCGCACATCGGCAGATAGCCGGAGACCTCGATGTAGACCACGCCCCAGTCGCAGTCGGGCCGGGTGGGCGGCTGCAGGATCGCCCCGCTCATCGCCGAGTGCCCGCGCGGCTCGTTCATCAGCAACTGCTTGACGTCGTCGCGGTGTTCGCGGAAATACAGCCGCCGCTCGTTCATGGTCGCACCGGGAATGGTCCCGATCCCGCCGGTGATCACGCGGGTGGGCATGCCCTCGGTGTGCGAGTCGACGGCGTGCAGGACGAGTGTGCTGCGCATGACGCTCCTGGTGGTCGCTCCGGACGCTACGGGCCGCTTCGAGGGGGGCTTACGAAAGCCCGGCCGCCACGGCCTTCTCGGTGGCCGCGCGGACGACGGCCTCCTGTTCGGGCAGCAGCGGCACGCGCGGCGGGCGGCAGGCACCGCCGTGTCGGCCGACGATGTCCATCGACAACTTGATGGCCTGTACGAACTCGACCCGGGAATCCCAGCGCAGCAGCGGATGCAGCTGCTCGTACAGTCGCTTGGCCGTGTCCAGGTCCCCGCGCACCGCTGCCCGGTACAGCTCCACCGTCGCCGTCGGCAGCGCGTTGGGATAGCCGGCCACCCAGCCCTTGGCCCCCGCGACCGCCAGTTCCAGCAGGACGTCGTCGGCGCCGACCAGCAGGTCCAGTTCCGGGGCGAGTTCCGCGAGCCGCCAGGCGCGCCTGACGTCACCGGAGAACTCCTTGACGGCGTGGATGTACCCCTCGCCGTGCAGCACGGCGAGGAGCTCCGGGACGAGGTCGACCTTGGTGTCGACGGGGTTGTTGTACGCCACGACCGGCAGGCCGGCCTTCGCGACCTCCGCGTAGTGCGCGAGGACCGAACGCTCGTCGGCCCGGTAGGCGTTGGGCGGCAGCAGCATCACGGCGTGGCAGCCGGCGTCCCGGGCCTGCTCCGCCCAGCGGCGGGCCTCGGCGGAGCCGTAGGCGGCGACCCCGGGCACGACCCGCGCCCCGCCGACCGCGGCCACGGCGGTCGCCACGACCTGCGCGCGCTCCTCGGGGGTGAGCACCTGGTACTCGCCGAGCGAGCCGTTCGGTACGACACCGTCGCAGCCGTTGCCGACCAGCCAGGCGCAGTGCTCCGCGTAGCGCTCGTGGTCGACGGAGAGGTCGTCGCGGAAGGGGAGGGCGGTGGCGACGAGGACACCGTGCCAGGGGCGGGTCCGCGGGGTGGGGGTCATCGGGCTCCTCCGGTGGAAGGGGACGGATCACTTCATGTCGTGCTGTCAGCCTTGCTGTTCGCCTTGCTGTTCGTCCTGCTGTTCGTCGTCCTGACCGGCCCGCGCGAGCACGCCGAGCGGCACCGGCCGCGCGAACGGTCCGCGTGCCGCCGTCTGCGGGCACCGGGCGAGCCCGGCGACCGCCGTCCCGCACATCCGGCCCTGGCACCAGCCCATCCCGGCCCGCGTGAGCAACTTGACGGTCCGTACGTCCCCGGCGCCCAACTCGGTCACGGCCCGCCGGACCGCGCCGCCGGTGACCTCCTCGCAACGGCACACCACCGTGTCGTCCGTGACCAGTTCGGCCCAGGGCGCGGGCGGTGCGTAGACCTCGTCCAGCACCGCCGCGAACCTGCGCAGTCCCGCCCTGCTCCGGGCGGCCCCGGCCCAGCCGCGGGGGTCGGGCACCGCACCCGACAGCCGTGCGGCGGCCGACCGTCCCGCGATGTCGCCCTCGGCGAGGGCGAGGGCCGCGCCGCCGATGCCGGTCGCCTCGCCCGCCGCCCACACCCCGGGCACGTCGGTGCGCTGTTCGTCGTCCACGTGCACGGCGACGCCGTCGACGCGGCAGCCGAGGCCCTGGGCCAGATCGGTGCCCGGCAGCATGCCGTGCCCGACGGCCAGGGTGTCGCAGTCGATGCGCCGCCGGGTGCCCGGCCGTACCCGGCCCTCGGTGTCCAGCGCCGCGACGGTCACGGCCGTCAGCCGCTCGTCGCCGTGTGCTTCGACCACGGTGGCGCGGACCAGGGCGCGGACCCGGTGCCGTAGCAACTCGGCCGCGTACCGGGCGGCTTCGGCGAGTTTCGCCGGCTGGGCGGTCAGGGCCGCGGGCCGTCGCAACAAGGCCCGCGGGTCCGCGGACTCCACGAGCGCCGCCACCCGGGCGCCCGCCGCCGCGAGCCCGGTCGCGACGGGCAGCAGCAGCGGCCCGGTGCCGGCGACGACGACGGTACGGCCGGGCAGCACCAGGCCGCCCTTGAGCATGGCCTGTGCACCGCCGGCCGTGACGACCCCGGGGAGCGTCCAGCCGGGGAAGGGCAGCACCTGCTCGTGGCCGCCGGTGGCGAGCAGCACCGCGTCCACGCGCACCTCGACGGGCCGTTCCTGCGCCGGGCCGAGGAGCGCGTGGACCGTGAAGCCCTGCTGCCGCCGCTCCACGAACCACACGTGGTGCTCCCGGAGATGGGTCACCTGTCCGGCCGCGAGGTACCGGTCGAGACCCTCGCGCAGGCGCTGCCATCCGCGCCACTGGTGGTGCAGCGCCTGCGGACGGCGGGCCCCGAGCCCGGCGGCGGGCTGCCGGTGGAACTGGCCGCCCGCCTCGGGTGCCGCGTCGACCAGGGTGACGCGCAGACCGTGCCGGGCGGCGGCCAGGGTGGCGGCGAGACCGGCCGGCCCCGCCCCGATCACGGCGAGGTGCCGGCGCTCAGTCATCATGTCCGGTGCCCTGCTGGGTGCGGATCACGTCGCCCGGACGCAACGGCATCAGACAAGCCCGTTGGTTGGGGCGGTCGTTGACGACGACCAGGCAGTCGAAGCAGACCCCGATCCCGCAGAAGACGCCCCGAGGCCGGCCCGCGCCGCGGGTGGACCGCCAGGACGTGACACCGGCCGCCCAGAGCGCCGCCGCGACCGTCTGGCCGGGCAGCGCCTCGATCTCCCGGCCGTCGAAGGTGACGGTGAAGGCGGGGCCCGGCCGGGCCCGCACCAGCTTCAGGGGGTTCACACGGCCTCCTCGGCGAAACGCTCGGGACGGAACGGGGCCAGGTCCAGCGCGGGAGACGTGCCGCTCAGTACCTGGGCGATCAACTGCCCGGTGCCGGTGGCGAGTCCGATGCCGGCACCCTCGTGTCCGCAGGCGTGGAGGAGGCCCGGGGCACGGGGGTCGGGACCGATGGCGGGCAGATGGTCCGGCAGGTACGGGCGGAAGCCCAGGTAGCCGCGCATGGCACGGACTTCGGACAGGAAGGGGAACAGCCCGGTGGCGGCCGACGCCAGCGCCCGGAGCACCGGAAGGGCGAACGACCGGTCGAAGCCGACGCGTTCCCGGCTCGCCCCGATCAGGACCGGCCCGGCCGCGGTGCCCTCGACGACCGGCGAGATCCCCAGGGCGGCGGAGTCGCTGGCCACGTCCGCCACATAGGCGGCGGCGTACACCTTGTGCCGCACCCGGCGCGGCAGCGGCTCGGTGACCAGCACGAAACCGCGCCGGGGCAGGACGGGCAGGTGGGCACCGGCGAGCGCGGCCAGCTCGCCGCCCCAGGTCCCGGCCGCGTTCACCACGGCCGGGGCGTGCAGGTCGCCGCGGTCGGTGCGGACTCCGGCCACGATGCCGTCGGCGCCGCGCAGCACCCCGGTCACGGTCCGGCCCGCCAACAGCCGGGCGCCCGAGGCCCGGAGCAGGTGCGCGGCGGCCAGCGTCGGCATCACCTGGGCGTCCTGCGGGTAGTGCACCGCACCCGCCAGGCCGGGTGCCAGGTACGGTTCCAGGTCGTGGAGCCGGTCGGCGCCGACCGGCTCGGCCCGTACCCCGGCGGCTCGTTGTCCGGCCGCGAGCAGCTCCAGCGCGGTCAGTTCCGCGGGCGACGCGGCCACGACCACCCCGCCCTTGGCCTCGTACTCGATCCGGTCGCCCAGATCGGCGGCCAGGTCGGCCCACAACCGGCCGGACAGCAGGGCGAGTTCGAGCTCGGGTCCCGGTTCCTTGTCGGAGACGAGCAGGTTGCCCTCACCGGCCCCCGTCGTGCCGCCGGCCACCGGACCGCGGTCCACCACGACCACGTCCAGCCCCGCCCGGGACGCGTACAGCGCGCAGGCCGCGCCCACCATGCCGGCCCCGACGACCACGACATCGCAGGTCAGTCGCATGCTCACACCAGTAATATGTCACATTGCACGGTCTCGGGGAACACCCCCGACTCCGAGTCGCCGTACGACCGGGTGTTCCCCTGGATGGCGCTCCCGGGTGGCAGGTCTCTCCGCCCAGGACGCGGCCCACTGTGCGGCGTACGAGTGCGTCGACGATCGCGTGCCGCCAGGGCTCGTCCACCGTGACGTGCGCC
>NZ_JBEYFC010000221.1:0-13783 GCF_040634175.1 Streptomyces sp. NPDC007162 | reverse complement strand
GTGTCGATCTGTGGAGCTAAGGAGAATTGAACTCCTGACCTCCTGCATGCCATGCAGGCGCTCTACCAACTGAGCTATAGCCCCTTGCGTTCTTCCCGTCTTTCCGCTCGGCGGGGCGAACAAGAAGAACTTTAGCCTGCGACCTGCCGGAAAGTGAAATCCGGGGTCCGGGACGGCCCGGGCGGCCGGAGGATCCTCGGCCGACGGCCCCTGGGCGGTCAGTCGTCGTCGCCGAGGACGGGCTCAGGGAGGGTGCCCGCGTTGTGCTCCAGCAGCCGCCAGCCGCGGGCGCCTTCGCCGAGCACGGACCAGCAGCAGTTGGTGAGGCCGCCGAGGCTCTCCCAGTGCGGGGAGTCCAGGCCGAGGAGACGGCCGATGGTGGTGCGGATGGTGCCGCCGTGGCTGACGACCACGAGTGTGCCGTCCTCGGGCAGCTTCTCGGCATGCCTGAGCACCACGGGGGCGGCCCGGTCGGCGACCTCGGTCTCCAGTTCGCCGCCGCCGCGACGGACCGGCTCACCGCGCTTCCACGCGGCGTACTCGTCGCCGTGGCGGGCGATGATCTCCTCGTGGGTGAGGCCCTGCCACACGCCCGCGTAGGTCTCGCGCAGCGCCTCGTCGCGAACCACGTCGAGGCCGGTGAGGTCGGCGAGCTGGGCGGCCGTGTCGGAGGCCCGTTTCAGGTCGGAGGAGACGATCGCGTCGGGGCCCAGGGAGGCGAGCAGGCGGGCCGCGCGCCGGGCCTGGCCGATGCCGGTCTCGGTGAGCTCGACATCGGTGGAGCCCTGGAAGCGCCGCTCGACGTTCCAGGCGGTCTGGCCGTGCCGCCACAGGATGATGCGGCGGCCGCGACCCTTGCGGTCGGTGACCTCGCCGGTGGCGCTCATCACCACTCTCCGGCCGGCTCGCTGGCGTCGTCGGCGGCGGCCTGCAGCCTGGCGTGCTCGGCGGCCTTGCCGCGGGTCGCCTTGGCGTCGGCGGGCAGGTCGATCTCGGGGCAGTCCTTCCACAGCCGCTCCAGGGCGTAGAAGACCCGCTCCTCGCTGTGCTGGACGTGGACGACGATGTCGACGTAGTCGAGCAGGATCCAGCGGGACTCACGGTCTCCCTCGCGGCGCACCGGCTTGGCGCCGAGCTCCTTCTGGAGACGCTCCTCGATCTCGTCGACGATCGACTTGACCTGGCGGTCGTTGGGTGCGGAGGCCAGCAGGAAGGCGTCCGTGATCGACAGGACGTCGCTGACGTCGTAGGCGATGACGTCGTGGGCGAGCTTGTCGGCGGCCGCCTGGGCGGCGGTGGTGATGAGCTCGAGGGAACGGTCGGTGGCGGTCACTGCGTGGCTTTCCGTCGGCGGTCGTTTGACCACAAGGGTCTCACGGACCGCCGGGCGCACCCCACGTGATTACCGTGTCACGTGGGGTGCGACGGGTGGCTGCCTCAGGAGGAGGACGGTTTGTAGTCCTGGCCGAGGACGACCGAGACATCGGCGCCCGAGCCGACGGTGCCCCTGGCCACGTCCTTCGCGTCGAGGCCGAGGGTCTTGGCGACCTCGGTGGCGTTCTCCTTGTCGGCGGCGCCGGAGTACAGCACCTGGGAGGTGGTCCGGGTGCCGGAGGCCGTGCCGCCTTCCAGGAAGGTGTAGCCGCCGTTGACGAGGACCACGCGGGCCTTCTCGGTGTTGTCCTTGACGCCGGTGGCGTTCTGGACGGAGACGCGGACGGCCGAGCCCGCGCTGGGGCTCTTGGCGGTGCCGCCGAGGATGTCCTTGACGACGCTGGAGCTGGTCTGGGCACTGAGGGTGCCGTCGTTCTGGACGGGCAGCAGGGCGGTCTTGTAGTCGCCGCCCTTGGCGAGGTCGGCGAGTTTGGCGAGGAAGGTGCCGAGGTCCTTGTCGGTCAGTGAGGGGTCCAGGATCTGCGCCAGGGTCTGCACGGTGACCGTGGCGGCCGACGGGTCGGAGGACAGCTTGCGCAGGACGCCCTGCATGACCTGCCCGAACCGTTCCAGCTGGGCGTCCTGGGCCTCACCGGAGGCGCGATAGGTGGCGTAGGCGACGGCGGCCTTGCCGCCCAGGGTCTGGTCCTTGCCCTTGCTGACGAGGGGCTCCTCGCCCTTCTTCTTGGCACCCGGGGCGGGGACGTCGGTGTTGGTGTCGATGTCGATGTTGCCGACGAGTTCGACGAGGTTCTGCAGGTAGGGCGTGTCCAGGCGCCAGGTGCCCTCGATGTTGGTGCCGAGGACGGTGTCGAGCTGGTCGCGGGTGCCGGAGGAGCCGTCGTCGTCGACGGACTTGGCGAGGGTCGTGGTGGTGCCGTCGTCGTCGGTCAGCGCCAGGGAATTGGGCAGCAGGACGGTGCTGCCCTGCTTGGTGGTGGTGTTGTCGACGAGCAGCGCGGTCGAGGTGCCGCCGCCTGCGGTGTTGTGCAGGTGGACGACGACCACGTCGCGTTTCTGTGCGGCCGCGGAGGTCGTCGTACCGCCCTTGGCGGCGGAGGAGGACAGGCCGGGGAGTTTCCCGGCGTACCAGAGGTAGCCGATGCCGCCGGCGGCGACCAGGGCGAGGACGACGACCAGGGCGATCGTCCGGCTGCGGGCGCGCCGCTTGGCCTCCTCGCGGCGCTCGGTGCGGTTCTCCGTGAAGTTCAGCCAGTCGATGACGTCCTCGGAGTCGCCGTCCGGCTCCTCGACGAACGCGAACTGCTCGGTGCGGTAGTCCCGCTCGCCCTGGCGGGGCTCGGCGGGTTCGTCGACCGGGTCGGCCTGCTGCGGGATGCGCGCGGTCTGCTCGGCGACGCGGGGCTGCCGGCCGCCGGTGGCCGTCTGCCCGTAGGAGTCGTAGCCGGTCTGGCCGGCGGCGTTGTACGGGTCGTACCCGGGTGCCGGCGGCGGCTGCCCGGTGTCGTGGACGGGAGCCTGCTGCCCGGTGTCGTAGGACGGCACGTGCTGCCCGGTGTCGTACGGGGAGGCGGTCTGCCGTCCGGCGTCGGTGTACGGGTCGTAGCCGTAGCCCTGTCCGGCATACGGGTCGTAGGTCTGCTGTGGCTGTTGCTGCGCCGTGATCGGGCGGTACACCGGCTGCCCGTACTCGTCGTAGCCGACGAGTTCGTACTGGTCGCTTCCGTAGCCCGCGTCGTATCGGTCGTTCACCGGTGCCCCTCTCGGCTCACTCGCCGCGGTACAGCTCGCGCTTGTCGATGTAGCGCACGACTCCGTCCGGCACCATGTACCAGATGGGGTCGCCCTTGGCGACTCTCGCACGGCAGTCTGTGGAGGAGATGGCGAGCGCGGGAACCTCCACCAGCGAAACACCTCCCTCGGGAAGGCCGCGGTCGGTCAGGTGGTGGCCGGGCCGGGTGCAGCCGATGAAGTGCGCCAGGGAGAAGAGTTCCTCCGAGTCCCGCCAGGTGAGGATCTGGCCGAGGGCGTCGGCACCGGTGATGAAGAAGAGGTCGGTGTCGGGGTTGAGGGCGCGCAGGTCGCGCAGGGTGTCGACGGTGTAGGTGGGGCCGCCGCGGTCGATGTCGATGCGGCTGACGGAGAACTGGGGGTTCTCGGCGGTGGCGATGACCGTCATCAGGTAGCGGTCCTCGGCGGGCGAGACCGCGCGGTGCGTCTTCTGCCACGGTTGCCCGGTGGGCACGAACACCACCTCGTCCAGGTGGAACTGGGCGGCGACCTCGCTGGCCGCCACGAGGTGCCCGTGGTGGATCGGGTCGAACGTTCCGCCCATGACGCCGAGGCGGCGCTTGCCGGTGTCCGCCAGGCCCGCCGGTGTGTACCGGGGGATTGTCACCGTGTCGTCGGCGTGCTCGGTCACGTCGTTCGCCGGACCGGTAGGCATGTCCTGCTCTCCCATGCGTGCAGACCCTACCGGCCCGGCCCGTGGGCCCCGTCCGGAGGACGGGTGCCGGGTGCGGTGGGCCCGCTCAGCGGTCGCGGTTGAAGCGGGTGGTGATCCACAGCAGGAGCAGCAGGATGATGAACGCGCTGCCACCGGTGACGAGCGGGTTGAGGCTGTCGTGGTTGCCGCCTCCCTCGCCCTCGGCGGCAACGGTGACCAACTGGGCAGCGGCGCTGTGGAGATTCATCATCTGCGGCAGGACCTATCGCGTGTGGGCGGGATAAAGACGTCGGCCCATCGTATGCGGGCGGTGTCGCGGCGATCACGCCGACTCCTCCGTTGGGCCGACCTGAGCGTCCCCGCGTGCGGGGAACGATTCCGGCGGCTCAGTCGTCCTTCTGTTTGTACCCGCGCAACAGGAACCAGGCGGTCAGCGCGCAACCGACGAACATGACGACGAGGACGACCCGGAGCAGATCGCCCGAGCCCTGATGCTGGGCGGCGCTCGCGGCCTGGGTGAGCCAGGCGGCCGGGGGGTGGTGCTCCATGAGGACTCCTTCGGCTGTACTGCCCGTCCAAGGTATCTCCGCCTAGGCTGGGCCCTGCCTCGGGGGCACACGGGACACACTCACGCGCATGGGGGATGACATGTCCGACGACGGCCACGAGCAGAACGGGCAGGGGCACGAGCGGGTGCCGAGCAGGCAGCGCAGGCGGTTCGCCGGGATCTCCTCGCGTGCGTACGAGCATCCGGCCGACCGTTCGGCGCTGGTGGCGCTGCGGAAGCTGAGCGGTTTCGACACGGTCTTCAAGGCGCTCAGCGGGCTGCTTCCTGAGCGGAGCCTGCGGCTGTTGTTCCTGTCCGACTCGGTGCGGGTCTCCGACCAGCAGTTCGCCCACCTGAACGACATGCTGCGGGACGCCTGTTACATCCTGGACCTGGAGAAGGTCCCGCCGATGTACGTCACGCAGGATCCTCAGCCGAACGCGATGTGCATCGGCCTGGACGAACCGATCATCGTGGTGACCACGGGGCTCGTCGAACTCCTCGACGAGGAGGAGATGCGGGCCGTCGTCGGCCACGAGGTGGGGCACGCCCTGTCCGGGCACTCCGTGTACCGGACGGTCCTGTTGTTCCTGACCGGCCTCGCTGTGAAGGTCGCCTGGATCCCGTTGGGCAATCTCGCGATCCTTGCGATCGTGACGGCGCTGCGGGAGTGGTTCCGCAAGTCGGAGTTGTCCGCGGACCGCGCGGGCCTGCTGGTGGGGCAGGATCTACGGGCTTCGATGCGGGGCCTGATGAAGATAGCGGGCGGCAACCACCTGCACGAGATGAACGTGGACGCGTTCCTGCAGCAGGCCGAGGAGTACGAGGCGGGCGGCGACCTGCGCGACTCGGTGCTGAAGATCCTCAATGTGCTGCCGCGCTCGCACCCGTTCACCACGGTCCGCGCGGCCGAGCTGAAGAAGTGGGCCGAGTCCCGCGACTACCAGCGGATCATGGACGGTCACTATCCGCGGCGCACCGCGGACAAGGACACCTCGGTCAGCGACTCGTTCAAGGAGTCCGCGGCGAGCTACGCGAGTGACGTGAAGGCGTCCAAGGACCCGCTGATGAAGCTGGTCACGGACATCGCGGGCGGGGCGGGCGGCCTCGGCGGCCGGGTCAGGCGGGGTTTCGACGGCTTCACGAGCGCGCCCCCGCCGAAGGACGCACCGCCGCAGGACACTCCCCCGCAGGACGAGGAGTAGCGGGTCCCGGGGTCCGGGCCGCTCGGGATCCTAGACCTTCGGCTCCGCCGCGGCGGACAGCGTCCCGCACAGGGCTGTCGCGCTGTCCGTGGCGAACGGGTTCGTGCCTGCCGGGCCGCCCGCCCTGGCCGTCTCGCCGGCCAGGAGGGGATGCAGGTGGTCGGCGGCGTCCTCGGCGCAGGACAGGGGGCCCGCCTGTACGTAGGAGACGACCAGCTGGGTCTGGTGCAGGCGCAGGTCGTCGCGGTCGAAGCGGAAGGTCAGCTCGCGGCGGACGGTGAACAGGGAGACCGGGGAGCCCGCCGGGGCGCCGGTGGGGCGCAGCGCGTAGACGAAGGTGTGGTCCGCGGAGACCTCGAGGGTGGCCGAGTCGGTCTCGGTGGCCGACAGGTTGCCCTGGACGCGGATCCTCGGGTCGGCGAGTTCGGCGCGGGCGGGGTCGAAGCGGATCAGCCATCCGGTGGGGGCGTGCCGCCCGTCCGCGGCGGGGTGGTCGAAGCTCTGGTCGAACTGGTCGAGCTGGCCGGGGTCGAGCAGCGCCCGTGCGGGCCGCACCTGGCTGCTGTCGAGCACCTCGGGGTAGAGCGAGGAGCGGACGAGGTAGTCCTTGACCGTGGTCAGGGCGGTGACGACCTGACTGTCGGAGAAGTGCGCGGTGCTGCGGGCGGCGGGCAGCGGTATCCCCTCGGCGCCGATCTCGTACTGTGCGGCGGGGCTGTGTGCGAACAGGGTCTCGGCGTCGGCGGCACCGGGCACCCTGCCCTGCGGGGAGAGCGGGATGAAGGTCATCCGCAGCGGTTCGGCGGGCTGCTGGGCCTCCTGGGTGCCGTAGGGGTGGCGGACGCCCATGTAGATCGCGGTGCCGAAGGCGGCGAGGATCAGCACGAAGAGAATCACGGCCTGCCGGGTGAGACCCCGGCGCAGCGGCGGGCGGCGGCGGACGGCGGGCGCGTGGTCGGCCATGCGTTCGCGTGCGGAGGACTCCTGGAGGCGGGCAGCGCGGACGAACGACTCGTCGAAGACGACGGATCGGTACTCGTCCTCCCCACCCACGGGGCCGCCCTCGGGTGTCCCCTCCGGTGGGTCTCCTGGCCCGCCCATACTTTCAGAGTAGGTCTCGGGAGCCTCAGGTAAACGCGCCGCTGCGCGACAAGTTCTGACAGGTTCTCACCAGGAAGGACAAACCCCCGTCAGGGGGTGCGCGGGATCGCCGAGACCGCCTGCTGGGCGGGCTGGGAGTAGTCGGCGGACACCGAGGGTGCCGCCGCGGTGCCCTGTTCCTGGCCGGTGGAGGAGGGCCTGGGAAGCTGGTCGCGGTTGCCGCCCGAGGAGGCGCTGCGGTAGACCGCGGCGAAGGCGAGCGCGACCATGCCTATGCCCATGACGAGGGCGAGCAGCCAGGCGACGGGACGGTGCCAGCGGACGTGTTTGCCGTACGTCCCGGTGGCGCCGTACCGGTCCTCGAGCACATCGGTGTCGTCGGGGTCGTCGAGATCGCCGGCGGAGCCGAATTCGGATCCGTAGCCGTCGTCGTAGCGCTCGCCTCTGCCGTGGGCACGGCGGGCCTCGGCCTCGGAGGCCTCGGCTCTGGCCTGGGCGGCGGCAAGGAGGCGTTCGACCGCGGTCGGCTCGTGGATCACGGCCGCCTTCACGAAGGCCTCGTCGAAGACCACGGTGTCGAATTCGTCGTCCGACATTCCGTGGTCATGGTCGTCGTCGGGATCCCAGCCGTCAGAGAACGGCGTGCCCCCCACGTCCTCCGGCACGGATCCAGAGTAGACCTGGGGGGTCAATTTGGGCAGACGGTATGGAAATTCATAGGCCCGGTGAGACGCCTCTCACCCCGGCGTCTCACGCCGTTGCCGGGCGCCGCACGCCCCGTCGCACGCCAGTACGCCGTACGACGCCCGGTTGGAGCCGTACAGGTGTCGGCGGCGGCTGCGCCGGTACGGCCGTCAGCGGCGGATGTGGCCGTCGCCGGTGACGATGTACTTGGTGCTGGTCAGCTCGGGCAGCCCCATGGGGCCACGGGCGTGCAGCTTCTGGGTGGAGATGCCGATCTCGGCGCCGAACCCGAACTGGCCGCCGTCGGTGAACCGGGTGGAGGCGTTCACGGCGACGGTGGTGGAGTCGACCAGCTGGGTGAAGCGGCGGGCGGCCTGCTGCGAGGTGGTGACGATGGCCTCGGTGTGCCCGGAGGTCCACAGCCGGATGTGCTCGACGGCCCTGTCGAGGGAGTCCACGACGGCGGCGGCGATGTCGTACGACAGGTACTCGGTCTCCCAGTCCTCCGGGACGGCCTCGACGACGGTCGCCTTGGAGTCCTTGGCGTAGGCCAGGACGCGTTCGTCGGCGTGGACGGTGACACCGGCCTCGGCGAGGGCGTCCAGGGCGCGGGGCAGGAACTCGGGGGCGATGTCCTGGTGGACGAGGAGTGTCTCGGCGGCGTTGCAGACGCTGACCCGCTGCGCCTTGGAGTTGATCAGGATGTCGATGGCCATGTCGATGTCGGCGTGGGCGTCGACGTAGACGTGGCAGTTGCCGGTGCCGGTCTCGATGACGGGGACCTTGGACTCCATGACGACGGTCTGGATGAGGGAGGCCCCGCCGCGCGGGATGAGGACGTCGACGAGGCCGCGGGCCCGCATCAGCTCGTGGACGGACTCGCGACTCTCGCCGGGCACCAGCTGGACGGCGTCGGCGGGCAGCCCGGCGCCGCCGACGGCGTCCCGCAGGACCCTCACCAGGGCCGTGTTGGATTCGAAGGCGGAGGCGGAGCCGCGCAGCAGGACGGCGTTTCCGGACTTCAGGCAGAGGGCGGCGGCGTCGACCGTGACGTTCGGGCGGGCCTCGTAGATGATGCCGACGACCCCGAGGGGGACGCGGACCTGGCGCAGGTCGATGCCATTGGGGAGGGTGGAGCCGCGGACGACCTCGCCGACCGGGTCGGGCAGCTTCGCCACGTCGCGGACGTCGGAGGCGATCGCGCGAACCCGCTCGGGGGTGAGTGTGAGGCGGTCGACGATGGCCTCGCTGATGCCGTTCTCGCGGGCCTTGGCGATGTCCTTGGCGTTGGCCTCGACGACTTCGCTCGTACGGACCTCCAGTGCGTCCGCGATGGCGAGCAGCGCGTCGTCCTTCACCGCGCGCGGCAGCGGCGCGAGGTCGGCGGCGGCAGCCTTGGCGCGGTAGGCGGCCTGGGTGACCGGGGACATGGCGTCGTAGGGCGAGAGCGTGGTCATGAAGGAAGGGTAGTGCGCCCCGGCCGGCCGTTCACGCGTCATCCCACCTCGCGAGACGTGGTGCAGAACGGGTGAATACCGGCCGGCGGCAGGGGCGGCGTCAGAACGGGTGGATACCGACCGGTGTCGCCGGGGGCGGGCCGTAGCCCTCGGCGATCCGCTGGTGGTAGGTGGCCCGGTCGATGACCTCCAGGCCGACAATCTCCCAGGCGGGCAGTCCGGCGGTCTGCCGGTGTTCGCCCCACAGGCGCAGCGCGACGGCGGCGGCGTCGTGGAGGTCCCTGGCCTCTTCCCAGTAGCGGATCTCGGCGTGGTCGCAGGCGTAGCGGCTGGTCAGCAGGAACGGGTGGTCGTGGGCCAGTTGTTCGAGTCCGCGGCGCAGTTCCGGCAGGGGGACCTCGGCACCGCAGACGCTGAGGGTGACGTGCCACAGCCGGGGCAGGTCCTTCGGCTCCTCGTAGGTGTCCCCGGCCGCGACGCTCGTCAGAGCACCGCGGGAGGCCGCAGCCCCAGGGCGCACTCGTCTCACGACGGCCTCCTTCGCTGTGCTCGTGCGGAACGTGTTCCTGAGACAAAGTTGAGCAGGCCGCAAGGGTTCGTGTGGCGGTTTTACGGAACGTCCCCCACCGGGGGCCGTCGTTATGCCCGCTTTTAGGAGTGCAGGATCACCAGGTCGTCCCTGTGTACGACCTCCCTTTCGTACGCCGGGCCCAGTTCGCGTGCCAGCTCCCTGGTCGATCGCCCGATCAGCTGGGGGATCTCCTTGGCGTCGAAGCTGACCAGTCCGCGCGCCACCGCGCGCCCCTCTGTGTTGCGCAGTTCGACCGGGTCCCCGGCGCTGAAATCGCCTTCGACGGCGGCGATCCCCGCGGGCAGCAGCGACTTGCGGCCCTGGACGACCGCGCGCACGGCGCCGTCGTCGAGGGTGAGCGAGCCCTGCGGGGTGGAGGCGTGCTGAAGCCACAGGAGGCGGTCTGCGGACCGTTTGCCCGCGGGATGGAAGTAGGTGCCGGTGTCACCGCCGGAGAGTGCCTCGGCGGCATGCACGGCGCTGGTGAGGACGACGGGGATGCCGGCGGCCGCGGCGATCCGGGCGGCTTCCACCTTGGTGACCATGCCGCCGGTGCCGACGCCGGCCTTCCCGGCGCTGCCGATCTCGACGCCCGCGAGGTCCTGCGGTCCCTTCACCTCCGCTATCCGCGAGGTGCCCGGCCTGCTGGGGTCGCCGTCGTAGACGCCGTCGACGTCGGAGAGGAGGACCAGGAGGTCGGCGTGGACGAGGTGGGCGACGAGGGCGGCGAGGCGGTCGTTGTCGCCGAAGCGGATCTCGTCGGTGGCGACGGTGTCGTTCTCGTTGACGATCGGGAAGGCGCCCATCGCGAGCAGTTTGTCCAGGGTGCGCGAGGCGTTGCGGTGGTGGGCGCGTCGGCTCATGTCGTCGGAGGTGAGCAGGATTTGGCCGACGCGGACGCCGTAGCGGGCGAAGGAAGCGGTATAGCGGGCGACGAGCAGTCCCTGGCCGACGCTGGCGGCGGCCTGCTGGCGGGCCAGGTCCCGGGGGCGGCGGCGCAGGCCGAGCGGGGCGAGACCCGCGGCGATGGCGCCGGAGGAGACGAGGACGACCTCCCTCTCCCCGCCGCTGCGGCTCTTGGCGAGGACGTCGACGAGCGCGTCGACGCGGTCGGCGTCCAGGCCGCCTGAGGCTGTGGTGAGCGAGGAGGAACCCACCTTGACGACAATCCTGCGAGCCTCACTCACGGCCTGCCTTGCCCTTGCCACGTCCCGTCCCCACTTCCTCGCGTCCGACAGCAATCTACGCGAAGCGGATGTGCGCGGAACGCTTCCGTCCAGCCTCCGGACAGGGACACGAGCAGGCTCCGGGTAACCGGTCGATCACAGACCGCTCATGGCAAAAAGGTTGCCCTGACTCCTTATAGAAATCGAAGAGAACGCAAAGTTAATTTGAAGTTTGTGTCATCTAAAGTTCGCAGCGTGAAGCGCATCCTGCTCAGATCGGGCAAAAGCCCCTACGACGTCGTCACCCTCGAGGAGGCCCTGCACCGGGACGTCATCGCCACCAACTCGGGCAACCTGATCTTCAGCGACGCCGCGCACAAGATCCTCACGACGCCGGACACCGAGGTCGTCTCGAACGGCATCCCCTCCGACGTCTCCGCCGCCGGACGCATCAACGACGAGTACGACGCGTTCGTCATCCCGCTGGCCAACGCCTTCCGTCCGTCCTTCGAGGGCTCCTTGAAGCGGATGACCCGGCTGATCTCGAAGTTGCGCATCCCGGTCGTCGTCCTCGGGGTGGGAGCGCAGACCGGTGTCAGTTACAACCCGGAACGGCTGAGGCGCATGGAGCCGACCGTGCGGGAGTTCTGCTCCGCGGTGCTGGAGCGCAGCGCGTCGATCGGCGTGCGCGGCGAGTTCACCGAGCAGTACCTGAAGGACATGGGTTTCAAGGACGTCGAGACCATCGGCTGCCCCTCGCTGTTCATGTACGGCGATCGACTGCCCGTGCACAAGACGGCACCGGAGTTGACGCCCCGGTCCCGCATAGCGATCAACGGTTCGCACAGTGCCGTACGCACACAGGGACTGGACCAGATCATCACGCGGACCCACGAGCTCTACCCGAACCTGTGCTTCGTCGGCCAGAACCTCAGCGACGCCCGCCAGTTGCACTGGCGCGACCTGTCGGACCCGAACGCCGCGGTGACCGCGATGCCGACCCACCCGGACCATCCGATGTACCGGGAGGACAAGGTCCGGGTCTACGTCGACCCGGTCACCTGGATCAATGATCTGCGTTCGTTCGACTTCTCCTTCGGTTCGCGCATCCACGGCAACATCGCGGCGCTGCTCGCGGGCACACCGGCCACCGTGCTGTGCGGTGACTCGCGGACGCTGGAACTGTGCCGGTACTTCGAGATTCCGCACCGGCGGCTGGACCAGGCGGTCAAGAACCCTGCCTCGGCGGATCCGGCGGCACTGTACGCGGAGGCTGATTTCGGCGGCCTGGTCGGTGGTCATCGGGAGCGTTTCGAGCGGTTCACCGGGTTCCTGGACAAGAACGGGCTGCAGAACACGTTCACGCACGGCGACGGCGGGGCGGCCTTCGAGGAACGGATGGACTCTCTGGCGTTCCCGGCGGGTGTCCGCCCCTGGAACGACGCGGACCCGGCCTCGCTGACCTCGCGGTTCGGCTGGCTGCACACCCGGATCGACGAGCTGTCGCTGGACAACGCCCGCCTGCAGAACGAACTGGCGCGTTCCGGGGTACGCATCAAGTCCGCCGGCGCGCAGCCGGCGTCGGTGTACCGGCGGGCCCGGCGGGCCGTGGGCCGGCCGATCCGCCGGGCGCTGGGGGCGGACCAGTAGGGCGGCAGGTGCCGGGCGTCTGGCGCCCGTATCCCGGTCAGGCCGCGGCGGCCTTGACTCCCCGTGCGGGCAGCGAGCGCCGGACCTTGCGCATGGCGCGCCGCAGGAAGGTGTTGGCGGCGTCCTCGCGGTAGCCCTCGACCGAGCGGGCCTCTCGGGGTTCGGCGAGGTAGATCCAATCGGGGACACCGGACGCCGTCGAGCGGAAGTACGGGTAGGCCAGGTAGACGGCGGTGCCGCGCTTCTCCAGCACGGCATCGGCCTGTTTCTTGGCGCGGACGAACTCGATGACGTCGGGGAGGAGATCGGGGCGCCGTTCAGCGACCAGGTGAAGTCTCAGCCGTTCGTGCACCCTGAGCCGGCGGGCGACTTCCGGGTTCCAGTGGGCGTCCATCAGCGGCCCGGCCAACTCCATCTTGTGCCGCCGCACCTCCTCGTCGTCCTTGAGGAATTTGGGGCCGAACTGCGGAAGCAGGGTGACCAGGAACGGCCGGACCATGAGTGTGTCGCGACGTGGTCCTGCCGGGACCATGTCGGCGATCAGGTTCATCAGGGCGCGCGCCGAGTCGAAGCGCAGGGTGTAGCTGCCGCTCTTGGTGACGTGTTTTCCGTCGTCGCGGCCGACCAGGTAGTAGCAGGGGTAGTCGGCGACGACGGAGACGCCGTTGGCGCGGAGATAGGCCTCCATGGTGAACAGCGCGTCCTCACCGGTCCACAGGGACTCGTCGAAGCGCATGCCGTGCCGTTCCAGCAGTGCGCGGCGGAAGAGTTTCTGGGCGCTGAGCGTGAACTTGATGTTGGAGGAGAACACGTCGGTACGGTCGAGCGTCTTGCCCCACATCGACGTGGGGGGTTTGCGGTTGATTCCCTCGACCTTGCCGAGGACGACATCGGTGCCGTTCTTGTCCGCCATGGCGACCATGCGCTCGAGTGCCTCGTCACCGAGTCGGTCGTCCGCGTCCAGGAAGAACACGTAGCGGCCGGTGGCCTTGGCGAGGCCGACGTTGCGGGGACCGCTGGGGCCGCCGGAGTTCTTCTGGCGGATCACGGTCACGGGCATGGCGGCGCGGGCCGCGAACTCCTCCAGGCACTCCCCCGTGCCGTCGGCCGATCCGTCGTCGACGGCGATGACCTCCATGCGTGCCGGGTCGAGGGTCTGGCGCTCCACGGAGGCCAGGCACTCGACGAGGTACGGCATCGCTTCGTACGCCCCGATGATGACGGTCACATCAGGCTGCGCAACGACGGTCACGTTTCCCCCTAGTCAATGGTGCGTTCCCCCGGTGTCGACTCAGTCGCAACGTTCTAGATGGCTGATCGACGCGACCGGTTGCCCAGGAACGCTCCTTCAGTGACCCAGCTCACATGGCAGGGACACTGCCGGACGATGTACGGCGGGTTACGCCGGACAGTACGGGCGCGCAGTAAGAGCCACTCAGCGGATACCGCGAAGCACTGGTAAGAAGACGCGTCCCGAATGACTAAGCAAAGGTAAGAAGACGACTTTGCGGGGGATGCCGAACGGGCTCGGTCCCGGGGAGGAATCCCCGGGACCGAGCCC
>NZ_JBEYFC010000220.1:0-13862 GCF_040634175.1 Streptomyces sp. NPDC007162 | reverse complement strand
ATGTACCTGGGTGGTGTGGTGGGCAGCCGCGCGGGGGGGCGGCCGCCGCGCCCCCCCCCGCCCCCCCCCGGGGCGCGGCACGACCCGGCGGAGTCGCTCACGGCGTGAGGCGGGCGATCCGCAGTGTCGGCGCTTACGAAGGTCCCGCTCCAGTCGGGCTGCCGCGTTTCGCCGACAGACCGGTGCCGCGGCAGGCGAGCAGCGTCTGCCTGACGCGGTCCGCGAAGGCGGCCGGATGTTCGGCGATGCCCAGGTGGCCGCCGGGGAACTCGGCGAACGCACCGCCGGTGTGGGCGGCCACGGTCTTCGCGGTCCGGTGCAGGAGCTGCTCCCGGGATTCCGTCCCGGCGGCCACCGTGAGCCGGGGCAGACCCTCCTGCGGCCGGTAGGCGGTGAACGGGCCCAGGACGTGGTCGAGGAACACGGCGAACGGGCTCACCTCGCCGGAGTCCCGGCGGCCGCCGTCGAGTTGACCGATCAGTTCCGCCCGCAGCCGCTCCCCGTCCGGCAGCAGGGTGACGCACGGCGGCTCGTGGGCGATGACGTGCCGCAGCCGGGCGGGGTGGCGGGCCAGCAGGTCGAGGGCGGCGATGCCGCCGGAGCTGGTACCGAGGACGTACGCCGATTCGCCCTCGGGCAGGACCTCGTCCAGGAGCCGGTGCGCGCCGTCGCTCCAGTCCGGCACGCGCTGGTCGGCGACGGCGTCGGCCCGCCTGCCGTGGGCGAGGCCCAGCGGGTCGTACGTGACGACCGTGAAGTGCGCCGCCAGATGGTCCGTGCACGGGCCCAGGCCCATGGGGTGGCCCGCGCCGCCCGGCACGATCAGCAGGACGGGGCCGCTGCCGGTGACGTCGTAGGACAGGTCAGACATGGTGATCGGGGTCCTCTCGGGGCCAGTGCTCGAGGGCGATGTGCAGGGCGTCGATCGCCCGGTCCCAGGACGCGCGGACGTCCCGTGGGGCGTTGAACCCACCGCAGGCCTCCAGGGCGCAGTAGCCGTGGAAGGTGGCGCGCAACAGGCGCACGGCATCGGTGAGATCGGGTTCGGCCAGGCCGTAGCCGCGCAGCATGCCGTAGGTGATCTCCACGGTGCGGCGCGCGGCGGGGGCGTCCGCGTCGACGAGGGCGGGGTCGACCCGGATCTGGGTGGCCGCGTAACGACCGGGGTGGGCGAGGGCGTACGCCCGGTACGCGCCTGCGTAGGCGGCCAGCGCGTCCTTCCCGGAGAGCCCGGCCACCGCCACGGCGATCCGGTCGATCATCTCGCCGCCCGCGAGCAGTGCGAGCCGGTGGCGGAGGTCCTTGAGGCTCCGCACGTGCGCGTACAGACTCGCGTCCTTCACGCCGAACCGGCGGGCCAGCGCGGACAGCGTGACCTGTTCGAACCCGACCTCGTCCGCCAGCTCGGCCGCCGCCGAGACCAGCCCGCCGACCGTGATTCCGGCCCGGACCATACGACACCTCCCTGGGGTTTCCAGGTGTGATCCTAGGATTCCTAGGTTGCAGGTCCAAGTGATTTCCTGCGACCCGCACAGGGTCGTCATGTACCTGTCGTCACCGTGCGTCATAGGGTGGCCGGGAGACGGAAGGGGGAGCCGTGGCGTACCGGGCGCGGCGCGTGGCACGGGCGGTGCCGGAGCACGCGGTGGACGGCGGGCCGCTGTGGCGGCAGCGGGACTTCGGGTTCTTCTGGCTCGCCCAGACGCTGTCCGTCCTCGGTGACTCCTTCAGCCTGATCGCGCTGCCCCTGCTGGTCCTCCAGGCGACCGGCTCGGTGGCCCGGATGGGCCTGCTCACGGGCGTCGGCGGGGTCGCGATGGTGCTGGCGGCGGTCTTCGCCGGGGTGGTCGTGGACCGGGTCGACCGCCGTCGGCTCCTCATCGCCTGCGACCTGGTCCGCATGGTCCTGTACGGCCTGGTGCCCGTCGTCTGGCTCGCCGGGCCGCGGCTCTGGCTGCTGTACGTGGTCCTGCCCCTGTGCGAGGCCGTCGGCATGCTCTTCGCCGTCGGGTACGTCACCGTCGTACGGGGACTCGTCGGCACCGGCCGGCTGACCGAGGCCAACGGCCGGCTGAACGCCACCGCGGCCGCGGCAGGCGTCCTCGGGCCGCTCGGCGCGGGCCTGGTGGCCGCCTGGACCGGACCCGCCGACGCCGTGGCCGTGGACGCGGCCAGTTACGCGGTCTCGGCGAGCTGCCTGCTCCTCGTGCGGGTCCGGGAACGCGCCGGGGACGAACACCCGGCCAAGGGCACGAGCCTGGGGCGCGACCTGCGCACCGGGATCGAGTACCTGGTCCGCCGGCCCATACTGCGCTCGCTGACCGGCCTCCTCGCCGTCTTCAGCTTCCTCAGCCTCGGCATCAACGACCTGGTCATCTACCACCTGAAGCACGACCTCGGCCGCGACGACGGCACGGTCGGCACGGTGCTGGCGGTCGGCGCCGTCGGCACCATCACCGGAGCCCTGCTGGTCGCCCGGCTCCGGCGGCGGCTGGGGTTCGGACCGACGTGGATCGGCTCGACCGCGCTGTGCGGCCTGGCCTTCGCCGGACTCGGCTGGGTCCGCCCGGTACCCGCCGTGGCCGTTCTCGCCGCGCTCTACCTGGGCTGCGCCGGCATGGCGGGCACCTGCTCCATGTCCCTGCGCCAGGAGATCACCCCCGAACCCCTCCTGGGCCGGGTCACCTCCGCCCACTGGACCCTTCAGTACGCGCTCGCCCCGATCGGCGCGGCCGTCCTCACCTGGGCGGCCGAACGGTACGGCACCGGCCGGGTGGCCGCCGTCGCCGGAGCGTGCTGCGCCCTCGTCGGCGTCGCCGGCCTGTGCACCCCGATCCGTCGCGCGGGGCGCACCTGACACCGCGGAACGGTCAGCCGTTGACCCCCGTGTAGTGGTCCAGCGCCCACCGCCACAGCCCCCGGGAGGCCAGGTAGAGCAGCAGGCCGACGAGGGGCGAGCCCGCCGCCAGCCAGTAGGGGACGACGGTGGAGTGGCCGTGGCCGGTGAGGACCGCGACCGGCAGGTAGGCGACGAAGGCGAGCGGAAGGCCGTAGGTGAGCAGCCCGCCGACCGCCCGGGGCAGCACGTTCAGCGGGTAGCTGCCGAAGGTGCCGAGGAGTTCCTCCAGCCAACGGCTCCAGTAGTCGGCGGCCGGATAGCGCAGCGAGGCGCCGGCCACGACCGTGAACAGGGCCGCCTCCAGCAGCATCCCGCCGAGCACCGCCGCGATCAGGTACGAGATGCGGCCCGCCGTCCAGTCGAGGTGGCTGCGGCCGAGCGCGCCGACCATCAGGCCGACGGCCACCGTCAGGTCGCCGATCGCGTTGGTGGGGAAGTACTCCAGCTGCACCTGCCGGTGCACGGGCAGCGGACGCAGCAGATAGGCGTCGATCCTGCCTTCCTGGATGTACCGGCCCACCCCGTGCACGCGGCCGAGGAGCAGCACGAACAGGCCGTGGGCCAGCATCCGCGTCGCCGGGATGAGCAGGACGTCCGAGCTGTCCCAGCCGCCCATCCCGGTGAACCGGGTCAGCAGCACGGTCGCGAACACGATGACCGACACCTGCCAGACCGCGCCGATCGCGATCATCATCAGGAACTCGGTGCGGTACTCCAACTGCGCACGGAAGTTGAGGCGCGTGATGCGCCAGGCGATCCGGACGGCGTTCAACGGCCTCAGCCTCCCTGGGAGATGACACGGCGGGCGGCCCGCCGCCACACGAAACGGGTGAAGAGATGCAGCGCCACGACCCAGCCGGCCTGGACACCGAGCTGGAAACCGGCGTCCGACAGCGGGATCCGGCCCACGTACAGCGACAGCGGCACGCTCAGGGTCGCCTGGAAGGGCAGGAAGGAGCTGAGGACGACGAACCAGTGCGGGAAGAACCACAGCGGCGCGTACACCCCGGACAGCAGGTTCTGCGCGAAGACCAGGATGAGCATCGCCGCGGTGTTGCGCAGCGTCCAGAAGCAGAACTGGTCGATGAGGAGCATGACGTAGTAGAGGACCAGCTGGCCGAGGAGCAGGCTGAGTGCGAACACCGCCGCCACCGCGGCCGACCGCGGCGGATCCACCACCCCGGCGGCCAGACAGACCGCGTATCCCGCCGACGCCCAGGCCAGTCCGTACAGTTGCTCGCCGACCGCGCGCAGCGCGTGGTAGCGCTGGGGCGGCAGCGGACGCAGATACCAGTAGACGATGGTGCCGAAGTGCATGTGCTGCATGACGGAGTCCCGGCCCGCGTACTGGTCCAGCTCCCGCAGCCGGGAGGCGAGCACGGCCAGCACCGCGTAGGTGACGGCCTGGCCGCGGTCCAGACCCGCGGTCGTACCGGACTGGGCGTACAGGCCCCGCCACAGCGAGGCGACCAGCACCACCTGCACGGTCAGCCGGAGCAGGACCCCGGTCATCCGGGGCGGGGTGTACAGCTCGCCGAGCGGGGTGACCCGGGCGGCGCGCCAGGCGTACAGGAGGGCCATCTCAGACCTCGGCCTTCGCCTGCGCGTAGGCCGCCCGCATGACGTCCTCCAGGTCCGCCTCGTCCACCGCGACGCCGGTCACCTCGTACCGCTCGATGACCAGCTTCAGGGCCTCGTGGACCGTGGGCGCGGCCGGACCGTCCGGGCCGAACACCGCCTGCGGGCCCTCCCGGCGCACCAGGGCGACGCCGGGCAGCGGGCCGACGGGGGTGTGGGCGTCGGCGAGCGTGGCCCGCACCTGCCAGGTCGAGCCGAACCGGCGGCGCATCTCGTCCAGCGAGCCGTCGAGGACCAGCCGGCCGTGGTTGACCAGCACCACCCGTTCGGCGAGCCGTTCCACCTCGGTCATGTCGTGGGTGGTGAGCAGCACGGTGCGGCCGCGTTCGGCCACCTGGTACCGCAGGAACTCGCGGACCTGCTCCTTCACCACGACGTCCATGCCGATGGTCGGTTCGTCCAGGAAGACGACCGGCGGGTCGTGCAGCAGGGCGGCGGCCAGGTCGCAGCGCACCCGCTGGCCGAGCGACAGGTGCCGCACCCGGGTGTCCCAGAACGCGGAGAGTTCCAGCAGGTCGTCGAACTCCCGCAGGCGGGCCTCGTGTTCGGTCTTGGGCACCTCGTAGATGTCCCGCAGGATCGCGAACGACTCCCGCACCGGCAGGTCCCACCACAGCTGGGTGCGCTGCCCGAACACCGCCCCGATGTTGCGGGCGTTGCGTTCCCGCTCCCGGTACGGCACCACACCGGCGACGCGGGCCTCGCCGGACGTCGGCGTGAGGATGCCGGTGAGCATCTTGATGGTGGTCGACTTGCCGGCGCCGTTCGGGCCGAGCAGGGCCAGCAGTTCGCCCGCGGCCACGTCGAAGGAGATGTCGGAGACGGCGTGCTTCTCGACGCGTTCGGGGTTGACCAGGGACCGCAGGGCGCCCGTGAAGCCCGGGCGCCTGACAGTGGTGTGGAAGGTGCGGGACAGACCGCGGACCTCGATGTTTCCGGCCACGCCGGGGCCTCCCTCGTTCCGTACACGACGTACGGCCGGCCGGTTGGAGGCCGACCGGCCGCGGATACGTCTCGACGTTCGCAGAGCGCCGAGGGGCCCGGCAATGGATTAATCGACGCGCGATTTGGACTGGTCGATCATCATCGAAGGCCAGGGAGACCAGCGGGAGAACGCCGCGTCGATCAGCGGGAACCCGCCGGTGCCCGGCCCGTGCGTGCACCGCCGCGCAGTCGCACCGGCCGCAGCGCGCCCTCCAGTGCGAACGTGGCCGCGCCCAGGCACACCGGGTCGCTGGGGATGGGGGAGAGGACGATCTCGGTCGCGGCGAACGGCCGCCCGAGAGCGTGCCGGCGCACGGCCTCGCGCACCTCGACGAGCAGCGGTTCGCCGAGCCTGCGGGCCACCCAGCTGCTGAGCACGACCAGTTCGGGGTTGAGCAGGTTGACCAGGTTGGCGACCCCGGCGCCGATGTAGCGGGCGGTGTCCCGGACCACCTGGACCGCGACCGGGTCGCCCTCGGCCACGCCCCTGGCCAGTGCGTCGACGGTGGCGGTCTGGTCGTCGGGGTGCAGCAGCGGGCTGTGCGGGCTCGACTCGCTGAGGTTCTGCATGATCCCGGGCGCGCCGACGTACGTCTCCACGCACCCCTGGTTGCCGCAGTGGCACGGACGTCCGTCGAGCACGAGGGTCGTGTGCCCCCACTCGCCGGCGCTGTTGCTCACGCCCCGGTGCAGGCCGCCGCCGAGGGCGAGCCCGGCGCCGACCCCGGTGCCGAGGTTCACCACCACGGTGTCCCCGCGTCCACGGGCCGCCCCGAACCACTGCTCGGCCACCGCACAGGCGCGCAGCGGGTTGTCCAGGTGGAGGGGGTAGGCGATGTGCTCGGCGAGCAGGTCGAGCAACGGCACGTCGTGCCAGTCCCAGTTGGGCGCGTACTCGGCGATCCCGGTGTCCCGGTCCACCTGACCCGGCACGCTCACCCCGACACCGAGCACCCGTGCGCCCTCGACCCCGGCCTGTGCCACCACCGAGCCGACGGCGGCGGCGACCTGGGCCACCACCTGCTCGGGCCGATTCGCGCCGGGGCGCATGTCCTCGTCCGCGCGGGCCAGCACGTTCAGCGCGAGGTCGAACAGCTCGACGTGGACGTAGGTCTCGGCGATGTCGACGCCGATCAGCGCGCCCCCCGAGGCGTTGACCGCCACGAGCCCCCGGGGGCGGCCGCCCGCGGAGTCCTCGAAGCCGACCTCCGTGATCATCCGCAGGTCGAGCAGCTCCCCGACGAGCGTGGCGACCGTGGCCAGGCTCAGCCCGGTGACAGCCGCCAGCTCCTGCCGTGACGTGGGAGATTCGGCGATGATGTGCCGGAGCACCTCATAGCGGTTCGCGGTGCGGATGTCCCGTGATGTGTGCTTCACACGACGCAACGCTATGGCCTGGGAAGCGCTTTCGACAAGCCATTACCTTAAGGGTTGGATTAAGGGGGGCGGTCAGTCCCGCAGAACCTCCGCCACGAAGGGGTTCGTGAACTTCCCGTCGGGGTCCAGATCCCGGGCCAGGGCACGGAAGTCCGCGAGCCGCGGGTAGCGGCCGCGCAGCGCCTCGCCGGACATCGCGTACACCTTGCCCCAGTGCGGGCGGGGATCGAACGGCTCCAGCGCCTCCTCCAGCCGGCGCACCACCGGCAGCACGGCCGCCAGGTCGTCCACCCAGGTGAAGTGCAGGGCGACCGAGTCCCGGCCGTGGGCGGGGCCGAGCCACTGCGGATCGGCGGCGATCGTCCGCACCTCGCAGGTCTGCAGCACGGCGGAGACCGGCCGCCGGACGGCGTCGACCGCGTGCAGCGCGGCCACGGCGTCCGACCTCGGCAGCAGGTACTCCGACTGGAGTTCGTCCCCGCTGCTCGGCGTGAACTCCGCCCGGAAGTGCGGAAGCCGCTCGTGCCAGGGCCCCGGCACCCCGAACTGCTCGGTGCAGTTGCCGCCCGGCATGCCCGGCACCGGGTGCATCGCCACCTTCGCGGGAACGCCCCACCCGAACTCCACGGCCGCCTCGTCGGTGCGCCGCTTCACCCACGCCTGCCGGAACCCCGGATCCCGCCAGTCGGTGAACAGGCTCACGCTGTACGCGGCCCCGGTCGCGGCCGCGAAGTCCAGTCCCGCCATCGGCAGTTCGACGTAGACGGACTGCTCGACCTCGTACGCCGGCTCCAGGTCCAGGGTGAGCCCGGTGACGACCCCGAGCGCGCCCAGCGAGGTCACCGCGCCGTCGAAACGGGCGTCCCCGCGCGCGATCGTCACCGTCGAACCGTCGGCGAGGACCAGCTCCACCTCGCGTACGGGCGCCGCGAGCGGCCCGTTTGTCACCCCCGAGCCGTGCGTGCCGGTGGCGACCGAACCGGCCACCGAGATGTGCGGCAGCGAGGCCATGTTGGGCAGCGCGAGGCCCTGCGCGTGCACCGCGCGGGCCAGTTCGGCGTACCGCACGCCGCCCGCGACCCGCACCGTACGGGCGGCCGTGTCCACCTCGATCCGCGGCGGCAGCCCGGCGATCGACACCAGCACGCCCTCCGGCCCCGGATCGGCGATGCGGTTGAAGGAGTGCCCGCTGCCCAGCACCCGCACCCGCGCACTGCCCGCCACCAGCGACCGCAGCGCGTCCGCCGAGTCCGGGCGGTGGAACTCCTTGGCCGTGTACGTGATGTTGCGCGCCCAGTTGGTGACCGTCTGCGCCGGATCCGTCATCTCTGCCGTCCCATCCCTGTCGTCCTCCGGAGCGTACGTGCCGACCTCCGGGGAGTGCGTGTCCATTGACCCTCTCATTCGCCGAGACCTACGGTAGAGACCGGTTGCTATCCGCGCGTCACCGAGCCGGAAGGTCACTTCCTTGCCCGAGCGTCCCCAGGCACTGTTCGCCATGACAGCCCAGAACGTGCCGCACATCTTCCCGCCGGAGGTGCTCGCGCGGCTGCGCGAGCACGTAGAAATCGATCCCACTCTGGTGGCGCACGACTTCGCCGATCCCCGGGTACGGGAGGTGCTCGCCCGCACCGAGGTGCTCGTCACCGGCTGGGGCTGCCCGGTCCTGGACACGGCGGTCCTGGACGCGGCGCCCGGGCTGCGCGCCGTGCTGCACGCGGCCGGCTCCGTCAAGGGCTTCACCACGCCCGAGGTCTGGCGGCGCGGCATCCTCGTCTCCTCGGCCGCCGCCGCCAACGCGCTGCCCGTCGCCGAGTACACCCTCGCGATGATCCTGCTCGCCGGGAAGGACGTGTTCGCCTTCCGCGACCTGCTGCGCGGCCGCCGCGCCTTCCCCTACGGCGACATCGTCCCCGGCATCGGCAACTTCCACCGCCGGGTGGGCGTCGTCGGCGCCTCCCGCATCGGCCGCCGCCTCATCGAACTCCTGCGCCCCCACGACCTGCTCGTCAGCCTCGCCGACCCCTACGTCGACCAGGCCGAAGCGGCTCGTCTCGGTGTCCCCCTGCTGCCGCTGGACGAGTTGCTGCGCACCTCGGACATCGTCACCGTGCACGCCCCGCAGACCCCCGAGACCCGGCATCTGGTCGGCGCCCGCGAACTCGCCCTGATGCCGGACGGGGCGGTACTGATCAACACCGCGCGCGGCTCGCTGGTCGACCACGACGCCCTGGTCGGGGAATTGCGCACCGGCCGGCTGAGCGCCGTCCTCGACGTGACCGACCCCGAGCCGCTGCCCGCCGACTCCCCGCTCTTCGACCTGCCCAACGCCTTCCTCACCCCGCACCTCGCGGGCTCCCAGGGCAACGAGGTGGCGCGGCTCGGCATCACCGTCGTGGAAGAGGCGAGGCGCCTGCTCACCGGTGACACGCTGCGGTACGCGATCGACCACTCGGTCCTGGAGCGGGCCGCGTGACGGCCGTCTCGTAGGGTGACGTGAACGACACGACGAAGGGGGGCCGAGCGGTGGCGAAGAGGACCCAGCCGGCGCCGAGCGGGGACGCCTCGACGGTACGGGACGTGGCCGCGCGGGCCGGCGTCTCCGCGTCGACCGTGTCCCGGGTCCTCGGCGGCACCTATCCGGTGGCCACCGCCACCCGCGCCAAGGTCCTGAAGGCGATGCGCGAGCTGGACTACGTGGTCAACGCGCACGCCAGGGCGCTCGGCGGCGCCACCAACCACACCGTCGCCTTCGTCGTGGACGACGTCACGGGGCCCTTCTACGCGCACATCGCCCGCGGGGTCGAGGAGCAGGCGTCGGCGGAGGGCCGGCTGTGCATGCTCTGCACCACGCACGGCGATCCCCGGCGCACCCTCGCCGTCGTGGAGACCATGCGGGAGCAGCGGGCGGACGCCGTGATCGTGGTGGGTGGCGCCCTCGAGGACAAGGCCTACCACGACCGGATGACCCACTTCGCGCACGCCCTGGACCGGGCCGGATCCCGGCTGGTGCTGGTCGGCAGACCGCCGCTCGGCCCCGGCGTCCCGGCCACGGTGGTCGACTACGACAACGAGGGCGGCGCCTTCGCCCTCACCGGGCACCTGCTCTCCGGCGGCCACCGGCGCATCGCCTACCTCGGCCGCGTCCCCGGCCTGTCCACCAGCGCCCAGCGCATCGCCGGCTTCACCCGCGCCCATGAACTCCTCGGCCTCGACCCCGACCCGGAGCTGATCCTGGACGGCGTCTTCTCCCGCTCCTACGGATACCAGGCGACCCGTGAACTCCTTGCCTCCGGGCGGGAGTTCACGGCGATTTTCGCCGCCACCGACATGATCGCCACGGGCGTGATCCAGGCGCTGCGGGAGTCCGGCCGCCGCATACCCGAAGACGTGGCGGTGGCCGGGTACGACGACATCCCGGTCGCCCGGGACGTCTACCCGACCCTTACCACGGTCCACGTGCCCCAGGAGGAACTGGGCCGCGCCGCGGTCCGGCTCGCCCTGCACCGCGACGACCTGCCGGACGGCCAGCACCTGGTCCTGGGCACCCATGTGGTGCTGCGGGAGTCGACCCGCGGGGCCGGGCCCGGGCCGCGGTGATCCTCCCCGTGACCGACGCCTCACCGCCTCCAAAAACTCTGATACCGGGACACATTGCCCGCCACGGGGGACCCGGCACGGCCGACGGCCGGGCGGGGGCATACCGTGAGGAGTCGAACGCCTGAGCCGGGAGGAGACACGGGATGGGCAGCCGTACCGCGCTGGTCGAGGATCTGATGGAGAGGTTCCCGCACGTACCGCGGGAAGCCGTCTTCAAGGAGGACCTGCTCCGGGGCGGAGTCGCCTTCGACCCGTCCGCGCTGAGCGACAACGAGAGCGGCGAGGTCAAGCCGAAGTCGTACTTCATCTTCTCCTTCGACCACGGCACCCTGCCCGAACTGGGCGAGGCCGCGCTGCGCCGGCCCCCGGAGGAGATCATCCTCACCGGCGGCCCCTACGACCTGCGGCGGACCGTGGTCTCGGTGCGCGTGAACCCCACCTCGCCGTACCGGGTCGCGGCCGACGACGAGGGGATGCTCGGCCTCTACCTGGACGGGAAGCGGATCGCGGACGTCGGGGTGCCGCCGATGCCCGAGTACTACCGGCACAAGCTCTCCAACGGGAAGTCCGTGATGGAGGTCGCCCCGACCATCCAGTGGGGCTACCTGATCTACCTGACCGTCTTCCGGGTCTGCCAGTACTTCGGCGCCAAGGAGGAGTGCCAGTACTGCGACATCAACCACAACTGGCGCCAGCACAAGGCCGCCGGACGGCCGTACACCGGGGTCAAGGACGTCGAGGAGGTCCTGGAGGCCCTGGAGATCATCGACCGGTACGACACCGCGAAGACGTCCACCGCCTACACGCTGACCGGCGGCGCGATCACCAAGACGGTCTCCGGGCGGGACGAGGCCGACTTCTACGGGCACTACGCCAAGGCCATCGAGGAGCGCTTCCCGGGCCGCTGGATCGGCAAGGTGGTCGCGCAGGCGCTGCCGCGGGACGACGTGCAGCGGTTCAAGGACTACGGCGTGCAGATCTACCACCCCAACTACGAGGTGTGGGACGAGTACCTGTTCAAGATGTACTGCCCGGGCAAGGAGCGGTACGTCGGCCGCGACGAGTGGCACAGGCGGATCCTGGACTCGGCGGAGATCTTCGGCGCGCGCAACGTGATCCCCAACTTCGTCGCGGGCGTGGAGATGGCCGAGCCGTTCGGCTTCAAGACGGTCGACGAGGCGATCGCCTCCACCACCGAGGGCCTGCGGTTCTTCATGTCGCAGGGCATCACGCCCCGCTTCACCACCTGGTGCCCGGAACCCACCACCCCGCTCGGCAAGGCCAACCCGCAGGGCGCACCGCTGGAGTACCACATCCGGCTGCTCCAGGCCTACCGCCAGACCATGGAGGACTTCGGCCTCTCCTCGCCCCCCGGCTACGGCCCGCCCGGCCCCGGCCGCGCCGTCTTCTCGGTCAGCTCCTTCATGGACAGCCTCCCCGCTCAGGAACCGGCTCAGGAACCGGCGGAGGTCTGATCCGGGCGATCCGCAGAAGATTCGCGGGAACGGTGAGTCGAATGGCGGTCGCCGTCCGTACAAGAGGGCGGAGTTGTGGGCCACGGCACCGAGTACGGCACTGAGCAGGGCGGGTTGACGCAACACCGGTGACCGGTGGTATGGGTGACGGCGGGAAAACGTCGCGCGACCACCGGTAACCGGGTTTGAATAGGCCGCTTGTCAGTTGTGCAGGAGACGTGAAAAGCTCGGGTCCTGCCGCGAGGTTCCCCCCAACTCCATCGCCAATATGGTGAGTTGACCTCGCATTGGATGCAGGAGACCCATGCCTGACCTGCCGACCCCTCAGGACGCCGCTGAGGCAGCGCTGTTCTCCGAATGCTGGGACGCGGTGCTCTCCTACGCCGACCTGTGCACGTCCGGCTCTCTGACGGCCAACCAACTGGCCACCGAGGCCTTCACGCTCGGCATGCGCGAGGCCCGCGAGGCGGACTTCGCGCCCCAGCGCGGCAGCGGACGGCGCGCCGCCCGGCTGCCGATGATCCCGCTGCTGCTCACCGCCGTGCGCAACACGGCCGCCGGCTGGGAGGCGCAGGGGCTCGGCCACAAGCTCGACCCCGACCTCCGGCTCTGGCTCAACTCCGAGAAGGCCACGCGGTACACGGGGCCGCCGTTGCAGCGGCCCATCGCGCTGCGCGGGCTCAGGGACATGCAGGACGCGGACGCCTCGCTGCTGTGGCTGGCCGAGGTGGAGGCGCTGCCGCTGTCCTCCGTGGCCCGCCGGCTCGGCCTCGACCCGGCCGCCGCCGCCCAGGAACTGGAGCAGGTGCGCGGACTGTTCCGGGACCGCTGCCACCGCGCCCACCTCGACTCGCCGATGGACGCCGAGTGCCGCAGCTACGCCCGGCTCCTCGACGCGGTCACCCGGTCCTCCGCGGCCGACACGCCCGACGACCTCTCCCGGCACCTCGCCACCTGCGTGCAGTGCGCGGAGGCCGCCGCCTGTCTGCGGCTGCACGGCGGCGGACTGCCCGCGGCGCTCGCCGGCGGGGTCATAGGCTGGGGCGGCCTCGCCTACCTGGAGCGCCGCCGCCGCGCCTCCGAGGTACGGCTCGGCGCGGGCCGCCCCGTCACCGCGGACGCCGACGGCGGCGACCCCAAGGAGGGCACCGGCCGGAGCAAGGTGCTGCGCCACGGACTGCTCGGCGCGGCGGTCCTGATCTCGCTGGTCGCGCTCGGCGTGTCGATGATGCCGATGGGCGGCGGCTCCGGTGACGACACGGCCGCCGCCTCGCACGACGACCGGCAGCCGGTCGCCGACCCCGGCTCCGTCCTCCCCTCCACCGCGGACCCGTCCCCCACGCACACCGCCTCGGGCGCCCCGCCCGCCTCCACCTCCGCCTCCGGCGGCAAGTCGGACCACGGCAACCCCGATCCGGAGCCGCAGGGCACGGCCTCGGCCACGGCGAGCACCGCCCCCGGCCACCCGGCCACCGGCTCCGCGGATCCCAGCGCCCCCGCGTCGGCCACCTGCCGGGCCTCCTACGACCTGGTCAACCAGTGGAACGACGGCTTCCAGTCCACCGTGACCGTCACCACCACCCAGGCCCTGACCGGCTGGCGGGTCGAGTGGTCCTTCCGGGACGGCCAGAAGGTCACCCAGATGTGGGACGCCACGGTCAGCCAGAGCGGCGCCCGGGTCGGCGCCGAGGCCGCCGACTACAACAAGTCGGTCTCCGCGAACGGCAGCCTCTCCTTCGGCTTCCTCGGTACCTGGAGCGGCAAGAACTCCGCACCGTACGCCTTCACGTTGAACGGCAAGTCCTGCACCATGAGCTGAGCTGAGCCGGGCAGCCGTACGACCGGCAGCCGTACGACCGGCGGCGGGGCGGACCCACCAGGGTCCGCCC
>NZ_JBEYFC010000219.1:0-13874 GCF_040634175.1 Streptomyces sp. NPDC007162 | reverse complement strand
GGCGTGGATCTCGCCCCCCTCGGTCCGGACGGGCTGCCCGCCGGCCCGGTGCGGCGGGAGCCCGATCTCGCCGCGGCGGTCAGGGACCGCCCGGAGGTCACACGCTGGGTGTGGCGGTCGACCGCCGAGGTCTACCCGCGCCTGCTCGCCACGGGGGTGCGAGTGGAGCGGTGCTACGACATCGAGGACGCCGAGACACTTCTGCTGGGCCACGAGGGACGGTCGGGTGAGCCGCACTCGGCCGCCGCCGCCCTGGCCCGCCTCCGCGGCGGTCCCGTACCGCCCGATCCACCCCCGCGCGCGGCCGAGCCCGGCGCCCAGTCCCCGCTGTTCGAGCCGCACGGCGCCACGACCCCTCTGGCGCTCGGCGACCTCCTCGCCGTCTACGCCGAGCAGCAGCGGCGGCACGAGGGGGCCGAACACCCGGACCGGATGCGGCTGCTGACCGCCGCCGAGTCCGCGGGGATGCTGATCGCCGCGGAGATGAACCGCGCGGGCGTGCCCTGGAGCGCCGAGGTCCACCGCGAGGTGCTGCGCGAACTGCTCGGCGAGCGGTACGCGGGCGGCGGCGAACCGCGTCGGCTGGCCGAGCTGGCGGCCGAGGTGTCGGCCGCGTTCGGCAGGCGGGTCCGCCCCGACCAGCCCGCCGATGTGATCAAGGCCTTCGCCCAGGCCGGGATCAAGGTGAGGTCGACCCGCCGCTGGGAGATCTCGTCCGTCGACCATCCGGCGGTGAAACCGCTCCTGGAGTACAAGAAGCTGTACCGGATCTGGGTGGCGCACGGTTGGTCCTGGCTCCAGGACTGGGTGCGCGACGGCCGGTTCCGCCCCGAGTTCCACGCGGGCGGCACGGTCACCGGGCGCTGGGTGACCAACGGCGGGGGCGCGCTGCAGATCCCCAAGGTGATCCGGCGGGCCGCGGTCGCCGACCCCGGCTGGCGGCTCGTCGTCGCCGACGCCGACCAGATGGAGCCGCGGGTGCTGGCGGCGATCTCCCGCGACCCGGGTCTGATGGAGGTCGCGGGCCGGGAGGCCGACCTCTACCAGGCCGTCTCCGACCGCGCGTTCTCCGGCGACCGCCAACAGGCCAAGATCGCCGTCCTCGGCGCGGTCTACGGCCAGACCTCGGGCGACGGCCTGAAGAACCTGGCCGCGCTCAGACGCCGCTTCCCGAGGGCGGTGGCCTACGTCGACGACGCGGCGCGCGCGGGCGAGGAGGGCCGGCTGGTGCGCACCTGGCTGGGCCGGACCTGCCCGCCCGCGGCCGGTACGGGCGACGGCACGGAAGAGGGCGGCATGCCCCAGGAGGAGACGGAGGAGCCGTCGGCCGACGGCTGGGCTCCCGGCTACGCCTCCACCAACTCCCGCGCCAGGGGCCGTTTCGCGCGCAACTTCGTCGTCCAGGGCAGTGCCGCCGACTGGGCCCTGCTGATGCTGGCGGCGCTGCGCCGGACCTGCGCGGACATGGCGGCCGAGCTGGTCTTCTTCCAGCACGACGAGGTGATGGTGCACTGCCCGCAGGAGGAGACCGAGGCGGTCGTCGCGGCGATCCGGGAGGCGGCGGACCTGGCGGGACGGCTGACGTTCGGGCCGACGCCGGTCAGGTTCCCGTTCACGACGGCGGTGGTGGAGTGCTATGCCGACGCCAAGTGATCAGTCCCGTGCGGCCAGCAGGGCCCTCAGCTCGGCGAGGACATCGGCTTCGTCCGTGCCGTCCAGGGCCGTGAGGGCCTCGCGCCATACTTCGTACGCCTCGCCCGTACGCCCCTGCTCCCGCAGGAGCAGACCGAGTTGGTGGCGGGCGAGACCTCCGCTGTAGCGGTCGGCGCGGATGTCGGCGCGCCGCAGGAGCTCGGTGCACTCCTGGTGGGCGCGGTCCGGGCGGCCCAGCCCGCGCAGCGCGCGGACCAGGCCGAGCCGGGTCTGGGACTCGCCGTGCCAGTCGCCGTGCCCGCCGAGGATCCGCAGGCTCTCCTCGAAGTGCACGGTGGCCGCGGCCGGTTCGCCGAGGGTGAGATGGGCGAAGCCGATGTTGCAGTGCGCCGAGTGCTGCACGATGACGGCGCCGATCGCGTCCCCGATCGCCAGTGAACGCCGGTGCTGCTCGATGGCGGCCCGCGGGTCGGTGTGCTCGTAGAGGTTGCCGAGGTGGCTGTGGGTGACGGCCTCGCCGTAGGGGTCGTTCAGCTGCCGGGAGTGGTCCAGGCTCTGCCGCAGTGCCTCGGCCGACTCCTCGTACCGGCCGAGCCCTTCGAGGAGGAGGCCCCGGTTGTTCAGGCAGCGGCGGATCCAGGACGTCACGTCCAGCCGCCGCCAGATGACGAGCGCCCGGTCGGTCAGGGCCAGGGCCTCCCGCTGGCGGCCGGTCAGGAAGCGCAGCCCGGCGAGGTCGCCCAGGGCGTAGGCCTCGGCGGGTTCGTCTCCGAGGCGACGGGCGGCGGCCAGGGCGGCCGTGCCGAGCACCTCCATCTCGGCGACCCGGCCGCTGCGCAGGACGTACGGGAAGAGCAGCCGGACGAGCGTGGAGAGGTGGGCGCTGATCCGCACGTCCGGCGTGTCGGCGTACCGGGCCACCAGGGCGGCGATGTTCTCCAGCTCCAGATCGCCCCAGGCGAAGGCGTGCTCGACGCGTTCGAAGGGCGGCAGGGAGGCGGCGTACGGCTGGTGTTCGGGAGGCTGGGCGGTGGTGGGACGGCGGCGGTCGCCGCGGTCGAGGCCGGGTTCGAGGATGGCGACGAGGACGAGTTCGGCGGCGGCGGCGAACCAGCGCAGGGCGCGGAGCGCGGTCTCGGTGCGGTCGGTGCCCTCGGCCAGCTCCCGGGCGAAGTCCCGCACCAGGTCGTGCGGGGTGTACCGGCCGTACGCGGTCTCCTCCAGGAGGGCCACGTCGACCAGCCGGTCCAGGGCGGCCTCGGCTCGGTGCTCGTCGGTGCCGGTGAGCTGGGCGATCAGGGGGGCGCCGTAGGTGGGCAGGTCGAGGGCGCCGATGTGGCGCAGGGCGTCGGCGGCGTCCCGGTCGGACACGCGGTCGGCGGCGGCGAGGGCGTCGTGGGCGACGGCGAGGGACCGTCGGACGCTCAGGTCGTCGTATTCCAGGTGGTGCAACCTGCCTTCGGTGGCAGCCAGTTGACCGGCGAGCATGTCCGGGGTGAGGGCGCGGCGGGCGGCCAGCCGGGCGGCGACCACCCGCAGCGCGAGCGGCAGCCGGCCGGTGAGTCCGACGAGCGGGTGACCGGCGTCGATCTCCTCCCGTCCGCTGACCGCGCGCAGCAGCGCCGCACTCTCCTCGCCGGTCAGCGGCCCGACCGGGAAACGACGGGCGCCGTCCAGCGTGGTGAGCGGCGACCGGCTGGTGACGATCACCGCACAGCCGGGGCCGCCCGGGAGCAGCGGCCGTACCTGAGCGGCGCTCGCGGCGTCGTCGAGCAGCAACAGGGTGCGGGTGGGCGCCAGCAGGGAGCGCAGCAACGCGGCGGCCGCGTCGGGGTGTTCGGGGATGTGCCGGGGGTCGGCGCCGAGGTCCCGCAGCAGCGCGGTGAGCGCCTGACCGGGGGTGAGCGGGGGCATGCCCGGGGTGGCGCCGTGCAGGTGGAGGTGGAGCTGACCGTCGGGGAAACGTTCCTTCAGCTGATGGGCGACGTACAGGGCGAGCGCGCTCTTGCCGACCCCGGCCATACCGCTGACGACGGCGAGGGCGGGGCCGGGCGGCGAGGCGAGGGCGGCGCACAGTTCCGCACGGACGTCGGCGCGCCCGGTGAAGTGCACGGGCGGCGGCGGAAGTTGGGCGGGCGGGGGTGCCGGGGAGTCGCCGCGCGTAGAACCCGGGGCGGAATCCGCGGGTTCATCGTGGTCCGCAGCTTCCGGGCGACTGTCCACGGGTGCGCCCCAAGGGGGCGCGGGGAACCGCACGACCGGCCGCGCCGTACCCGCACCGGCACCCGCACCACCACTGGCACCGACGTCGCCGCGGACTCCGTCGCCGCCGTCACCGGGCGCGGGGTCCGGTGCGCTCCCGTACGAGGTGTCCTCCCCCACCGCTCCGCTCCCCCTCAGCACCTCCACGTGGGCCTCCCGGACCCCCGCCCCCGGCTCGATGCCCAGCTCGTCCCTCAGCCGGTTGCGCAGGTCCCGGTGGACGGCGAGAGCCTCCGCCTGCCGCCCTGTCCGGTGCAGGGCGAGCATCAACTGACGGTGGTAGGCCTCCCGGAGCGGATACTCGGCGACGAGCGCCGCCAGCTCGGGTACCAGGGCCGCCGGCCGGTCCTCACCGAGGGCGAGCTCCGCGTCGTAACGCCACTCCAGCAGGAGCAGCCGGGCCGCCTCCAGACGCTGCACGAAGGCGTAGCCCCCGAAGTCGGCGGGAAGTCCGCCGAGCGGGGTGCCGCGCCAGAGTGCGAGCGCGTCGGCGCAGGCACCCAGCACCGGCGCCCACTCCTGTCGCCCGTGCGCCGCACGCGCCTGTACGACCAGGGCGTCGAACACGTCGACGTCCAGCTCACCCTCGTCCAGCCGCAGCAGGTACCCGGGCGGTACGGCACGCAGCCGCTCCGGGTCGTCGAGGAGCCGGCGCAACCGGGTGACGTGGTTGTGCAGGGAGGCCTGCGCGGACACCGGGGGCGCCCCGCCCCACAGCGCCTCCTTGAGCGACTCGACGGAGACCACCCGCCCGGCGTCGAGGAGCAGCGCGGCGAGCAGCGCACGCACCTTGGGACTGCCGATGGGCCGGGCGCCGTCCGCGTCGACGAGAACAGGAGGCCCCAGCAGTCCGAACCGCAGCTCGTACCGCCGCATCGCTCCGCCCCATCGCCTTCCCGCACGGTCATGGCAGACCGCGCCGCACGGCGGAACTGCCCGCCGGTCCCTGGATCCTGCCCGTGGATCGTGGCGGAATCCCATCCGGTCGGGGTCGGATTCCCGCCATCTTCTCCGTGCCGGTCGGAGCCGGAAATCCGCAGGATTTCCGGCCTGCCCCCGGAGTTCTCCGACGGCTTCGCGCCAACTGGTCGGCGACTTCCGGGAGAACCGCTGGCCACATGTTAGCGATCCGTTGGCGAGCCTTGATGTGATCTTCGCATCGGATCGGGCCCGACGGCGCGAGCGCATGTCGCGCTGACTCGGGGGAGTGTCGCCGCAGGCCTGGATCCGGGGACGCGAGAGGGTTCCGGTCGGCGGAGGTGAACGACCGGGGCCCTCGTCCCGTTTCCGGAACCGTCTTCCAGAGGGCGGAATGAGAGATTATGTCCGTTCTGTCGTGCCGGAAAGTGTGGCCTTGTTGCACTGCCGCCGGTCACGGGGCGGCTGGCATGTTGAGGCGGGTGCGCGAGTGACCGCAAGCCCTACAAGAGCGACCTATCCGACGAACGCTGGGCGCTGGTCGAGCCGGTGATCACCAGGTGGAAGCTGTTGACTCGGTCGGGATCGCGCGGCGTCTCCAGCGTGACCGTCGGCTTGTCGTCGGTCGGACCGCCACCGGCGTTGATGACGATCCAGGTGTTGGACAGAGCGACGACGGTCGGTACTCCGCCGAAGATCGTGGTGCCGCCGAGCACCTCGGTGTAGAAGCGCCGGGAGCGCTCTACATCGTCCTAGACGATGAAGTGTCCCAGCAGAACCCCATCGATGGGCGGCGGGAGCTCGACCATCTGACACCCCCACTGGCTTGTGTCATCCCACTGACGACCGGATCGAAGTAGACATGACCCTCTGCATGCATAGCATTACCTTGCGACAGCTTGTTCTCTGAAATTCCGATCCTCTTCTCGGCCCAGATCGGGCTTCCATCTCCCGCGATTCGCGGGCAGGTGGGACTCGCCGAGTGTGGCCGGGACCCCGGCATTCACTCCGAATCGCCAGCGCGCGTACTTGACGGCCAGTGAGCGGGCGACCAGTCTCCCTCGGGGTCGGTAGTCTGCCCTACTTCGATCAGGTGGCCGTCGGGATCGCGGATGTAGCAGCGGATCTCGTACTCGTGCTGTTTCGGCGGTGTCAGAAACTGAGCGCCCCGGGCGCTCCACTCCGCGTACAAGGCGTGGACGTCCTTGACCCGGATATTGAGGAAGCTGCTGACCCGGTCGGGATCGCGTGGCGTGGCCAGGGTGACCGACGGCTTGTCGTCGGTCGGGCCGCCGCCGACATTGATGATGATCCAGCTGTTGGCCAGGGCGACATAGGTCAGCCCTCCGGGGCCAGAGTAGGCCACCCGGCCGCCGAGTACTTCGGTGTAGAAGCGCCGAGAGCGCTCGACATCGTCCGAGACGATGAAGTGGGCCAGCACAATTCCTTCTGGCGGTGGGGGGAGCTCGGCCATCTGGTACCTCCGCAGGTCGGTCTCATAGCCCGTTGACCGCGAGGCCTGCAGGCGGCGTTGACATGAGCGGGATTCAGCGTTGCTCCAGCATTCCCTCGAAGAAGCCAATAATTCACGGCATCACCCTTCCGGCAGATGCGCGGGCTGTCGCCGCAAGTCACCGAACGCAGGCACTGGCCGGGGCCGCTCGGCCAGGATCGCGTTGTGAGGCGCCTTCAGAAGGTGGGTAACGGCTGGCGGACCTCGCGCACCCGTCGTGGCTGCGGGTGGCCGGTCCCTCGCGGACGAGGAAGGTCGGTCCAGCGGCAAGGTTGTACCGGGCGAGCGGTATTCGGGCACCGAGGTCCGGTCCAGTCCGGGCCGTATCGGTAAGTCATCTCGGCGGTGACGATCGGCACGCCGTCACCGCGGATCGCGGACTACAGTTGCCGCGAGAACACGGAAGCCCTGCTCAGCAACCAGAAAGCGCTGCTCGTGCCGACGCCGTAGGCGAGGTGGGCGGTCAGATCATCACCCAGCGTCTTCGCATCGTAGGTCCAGATGGGTTTGTAGAGTCCCGCGATCGGAAGTACCACGTATCCGCTGAGCCACACGAGCGCGCCGTACGGGAGCCCGTAGAGGACGTGGGGCTTGCGCAGCGAGGCGCTGACAATGCCGTAGAAGGCAGCGTTGCCTACTCCGTAGGCCCAGTGCATGAACGTGCTGACGGGGAACGCCGCGCCGTCCGGCAGCTCGCTCTGGGTGAAGGCCTCGGCCAGGCGCTTGGCGACCTGGCCGGGATCCGGCGCCTCCTGCCAGCTGCGAACCGGGGCGAACTCCCAATGCAGGGCGTTGTGTTCGCCGCCGGCTCGTCGCTGGCGCAGGAACCGCACGGTGTCCATGCAGACGGTGCCGATCACTCCCGCCGCCAGACCCGCACCGACGGCGCCGAGCGGAGTCAGCTGCTTGCGCGTGCGCATGAGTCGATCACTCCCGATCCCGGTTCTTTCAGAAGCCGGCGCTCTGGCCGCCGTCGACGTGCAGGATCTCGCCGGTGACGAACGAGGCCTGTTCGAGGTACATGACCGCCTCGACGACGTCCTCGATCTCGCCCATCCGCCCGAGCGGGTGCAGCGCGGCGAGCGTGCCGCCCGGGTCGTCCGGGTGCAGCGGAGTGCGGATGACGCCGAGTGAGACGGCGTTGGCGCGGATCCGGCGCGCCGCGTATTCGATGGCCAGTTCCTTCGTCGCTGCGGCCAGGCCGCCTTTGGTCAGCGAGGTGAGCGCCGCGGGTATGCGTGCGTTGGCGCGGTCGACCAGCGACGTCGACACGCACAGGACGTGCCCGCCATCGCCGCCGGCGAGCATCGCAGGGATGGCGCTGCGCGTGACGTCGAAGAAGCCGCGCAGGTTGACGCCGGTCACCAGGTCGTAGTCGGCGTCGGTGTAGTCGGTGAACGGTTTCTCCATGTAGACGCCGGCGTTGTTCACCAGCGTGTCGATCCGACCGAAGCGATCCAGCGCCTGCTCGACGATCTGTGCACCGGTACCGGGCCGGCTCAGGTCGCCGGGCACGGCGAGCACGTCCGCATCGTGCGACGAGGGGATGGACCGCGCGGTCGCGACGACGGCGTACCCACGCCCGCGGTACGCGTCAGCGAGGGCCGCACCGATGCCTTGTGACGCACCGGTGACGATTGCCACCTTCTTCTCCGAGCTCATCGGCATGTCCAAGCTGAGGTGCTCACGCTGGAAGTCTCCGGCTCACGGCGGGCCGCGCACGACGACTGCGCCCACCGGTTCTCACCCTACGTCCGGCCGAGCCCCGGCGCCCGCGTGGAGCTCATCGGGTACGGCCGGCGGCCGACCGCACGACGCTGGACGCACCGCCCTGCCGAGCTGGGAGGAGCACAGGTCATGGCCGCTCTGATCGCCGTGAACGTCGGCACGCCGAGGGGCGTCCCCTGGCACGGCAGGACCACCCGCAGCGGCATCTGGAAGCACCCCGTCGCCGGGCCCGTGATGGCGCGCCGGCTCGACCTGGACGGCGACGGCCAAGGTGACCTTGCCGGGCACGCCGGCGAGTAGCGTGCCGTGCTGGTCCACCAGTTGAGCTCCTACCGCCATTGGCAGGACTCCCTGGAACGGAACGACTTCACGTACGGCCAGTTCGGCGAGAACCTCACCGTGGACCGACTCGCCGACGACGAGGTGTGCATCGGTGACCGCCACCAGATCGGCGGTGCGGTCGTCGAAGTCAACCAATCCCGGTTGACGTGCTACCGCGTGGGGTTGCGGCTCGGCGAGCCACAGATGGCCGCCCTGCTGCTGTCCCATCGGCACCCGGGCCCTCTCCATGCGGGTGCTGACGGAAGGGCGGGTGCGGGCCGGGGACAAGATCGTGAAGTCTCCTCGGGTCTGAGGAGATGACCGTCGCGGAGATCGACGCGCTGCTCTGCCTGCGGCCACGTCGAGTACGCCCCGCAGTCCCGGGACCCCCGCTGGAGGAAGCGCGCTCATCTGCTGTTCGACGTCCCCGGCCGCGGCCCGGCCGGCCGAGCCGACCGACGTGGTCCTGGACGTGTGACCGGATGCGTCCGTGGTCGAGGGCACCACCGCCGACGGCGCGAGACGAGTCCGAGTCCGCCGACGGAGCCGCGGGTTGCGTGCGGTCGGCGCAGCTGCCTAGCGTGGTTGTGGTGGGGAGGGAGAGATCACCGGCGGGGCGAGTCGGTTGCGTGGGGCATCCCGCCGAAACCACTCCCTGCTTCACCGACGAGGAGGAGGATGGCGTCGGACTGGCCGCCAAGGCACCATGGCTGCTGGAGACCGACGTGAAGGCGAAGGTCGGGGTCAAGTTCGGTCGTGGTCCGGTCTGGGAGCCCTACATGGTCGAGGACCGAAACCTGGTGACCGGACAGAACCCGGCCTCGGCCGCGGTCCTCGGGAACCGGATGCTGGAGATCCTCAAGTGACCCAAGGTTCCACAGTTACACGATCTGGCGGCACCGAAACGGACATCACGTCACGTACCGCCCTCTCAGATGATCGGCGGGCGTCCGAGTCGGGTGAGGTGCCAGACGGTGCGCCAGCGCATGGGGCGCCGCTCCCCCGCGGGCTCGCGCAGGCCCTCCGTGAAACCCCCGAACCAGGCCTTCAGCCCGCCCGCCGAACGGGTGCGCAGCAGCGTGATGAGTATCCAGACCCCCAGGTGGACCGGGATCAGCGGCAGCGGCAGGCGGCGGCGGGTCAGCCAGACCCGGTTGCGAGCGGTCACCCGGAAGTAGACGGCGTGCCGCGCGGGCGACGTACGGGGGTGCCTGAGAAGCAGCTCGGGTGCGTAGAGGATCCGCCAGCCGGCGTCGGCGGCCCGCCACGCGAGGTCGGTCTCCTCGTGCGCGAAGAAGAACTCCGCGGGCCAGTCGCCGATTTCGGCCAACATGTCCATGCTCAGGGCGTGACCGCCGCCGAGGAAGCCCGTGACGTAACCGCCGCGCAGGGGGTCGGCGTTGCCGACGCGCGGCACGTGCCGCCGCTGGGTTTCGCCGTGTTCGTCGGCGATCCGGAAGCCGACGATGCCGAGGCGGGGGTCGGCCGCGTACAGGTCGCGGACGTGCCGGAACACCTCGACGTCGACGAGCATCCCGTCGTCGTCCAGTTCGACGACGACGTCCACGTCACCGAAGGCGCGCAGCCGGGCGAGGGCGACGTTGCGGCCGCCGGGGCAGCCGAGGTTGTCCTCGACCTCGACGAGGGTCACCTCGCCGGGCAGGTCGAGGCGGTCGGCGAAATCGGGGAGCCGGCAGCCGTTGCCGACGATCACGATCCGGGCGGGGGCGAGGTCCTGCTTGGCGACGGACCTGAGCAGGGCGTCGACTTCGTCGGGCCGGTTCCCCATGGTCACCACGGCCACCCCGAGCCTCGGCTCCACCATGCCCCTCACCCCATCCGGCCGACAGCGGTGCCCGTGCCTGACCGCACGCCACTCACCGTTCACCAAGATGTTGCCCCAGGTGTGACGGTAGTCCTGACTTCGGTCTGATCCACACCCTCTTTTGCAGCGATTTTCCCTGGGCTGCGCCCGTCACCGAGGGAAGAGACCGGGGCTCAGGCGCCGGAGCGAGGCGAGCGCGGCACGGCCGTGGACCGGGCGTACCAACGGCCGTCATGTGCCTCCACCCGAATGGGCCGCCCGAAGCACTCGGTGAAGTTCTCCGAGGTCAGCACGGATTCCACGGGCCCGGAGACCAGTTCCCGGCCTTCCTTCAGGAGGAAGGCGTGCGAGGTGGAGGGCGGCAGCTCCTCCGGGTGATGGGTGACGGTCACCGTGGACAGCACCGGCCGACTGGTCGCCAGGCCGTACAGCGCGTCCACCAGATCCTCCCGGGAGGGGAGGTCGAGCGCGTTGAACGGTTCGTCGAGCAGCAGCAGGGACGGGTCGGACATCAGGGCGCGGGCGATGAGGATCCTGGCCCGCTGCCCGCCCGAGCAGTCACCGAAGGCGCGCCCCGCGAGCTCCTTGCAGTCCAGCTCGGCCAGCAGCGCCGCGGCCCGTTCCCGGTCCGCAGGGTCGTACATCCGCCACAGGGGCTGCACCGTTCCGGTCGCGCCGGTGAGGACCACGGTGTGGGCGGTGGCGTCCAGGGGCACCTTCTGCGCGGCGTTGACGAAGCCGATCCGAGCCCGCAACTCCCGTACGTCCACCCTGCCGAGCCGATGACCGAGTACCTCCACGGTCCCGGTGGTGGGGTGGATCAGGGCTCCGGCGAGCCGCAGCATGGTGGACTTGCCGGCGCCGTTCGGCCCGAGCAGCGCCCAGTGCTGCTCCCTGCGCACGGTCCAGTCCACCGAGTCCAGGATCACCTCCTGACCCGTCGTACGACGGTGCACGCTCACCCCCGACATCGAGATGACGGGACCAGAAACGCTCTCACCTGCGAAGGAGCCGGCCACCCTGGGAGCCTACCCGCAGGAGCCGCCGGAGCGCTGCGAGTTGATCTATGGTCCGAGCAAGGTCTCGCCCGCGTGCCGAGGCGTGCGCATCGCGACAGCTCCGCAGACCGGCGCAAGCCCCGACCCGACGGGCATGAGGCAAGGAGACTCCACCATGCGCAGCGACATGACCGGAAGGGTCAGGACATCAATGGACGGCGCCCTCTCGGCTGCGTCCGCACTCGGCGAAGAGATCCGGCACCGGGTCTCGTCCGGAGACTTCGCATGGGCCACGCGGCTCGGCGCGGAGCTCGCCCGGCGGGCCGCCCATGAAGGCGAGGTCTCGTCCGCCCACGCCTTCCTCCTGCACCGGTTGCAGACGGTTCTCAGCACGACGGCGGGACAGCAGAGCCTGCGCGCCCTGCTGTCCCTGCCGAGCAGCCTGCGGACCGAAGAGCCCGCACGGACCAGGGCCGAGCGGCGCCTTGCCCACCTGGTGGCCCTGGGACACCGGCCTTCGGACATCGTCCCGGTCGTCTACGGCGAGCGGTCCGGCACCGCCGCGTCGGACGAGTTCAGGGCCTGCCTGTTGCAGGAGCTGGTACTCGTGGGCGCGGGAACATCCGCTCGCCGCCCTGCCGCTCCACCCGCTGCCGGCGGAGCGGGCGCTGCCCGGGCCGACGCACGCAGACCCCGACCGGAGGTGGGCCCTGCCTCCGGCAACGGTGGAGCGGCACGGCGACCGACCCGAACTCCGTGTCACGCCGGACATGCGTCGGCGCGGTGCCGCGGTCGATCCGGTGGACATCACCGTTCCGGAGGTGGCCGAGGCCATGAGCGCCGCGGTGCGGCACTGGCTCGCCGAGTCGAACGGCGTGGCCGCCGCGCAGGAGTTCTGGTCCGCGTCCGCCGTCTCACCGGACGACTTCGCAGCGGTCTTCGAGCGGCTGCCCCTCGCGGCGTGGCCGACGGGAGAGGCCAGGGCCCGGCTGCACCCGGCCTCCTCCGACAGGGTGCTCCGGGTGCTGCTCACCACGGCGGTGCGCAGCCCCGCCTACGGCACCGGCATGTTCGGTGCGTACGGGCGGCTCGCGGTCTGGCGCTCCCTGGGCGGCCTGGTCGGCGCCGCCCCGGACGCGCCGGTCGACGACACGGCCTTGCTGGTCGAACAGGCGCACTGCTTCATCGCCGACCCCTCGTCGGCCTGGTTCCACCAGGTGGCCTGGGACCTCGCCGTGGCCGCCCTGCGACCGGGAGGGCAGGAGATCGCAGTCCTCACGGCAACGGACACCGATGAGAGCGGTCAGCCGAGACTGTTGCCCCACAGAGACGTGTCGGTGCTCTTGAGGCTGGGGACGCCGCCGTACGTGCCGCCGTCGGCGGTGACGAGCGGGGCGGAGAGCTGGTCTTCCAGAAGTCCGCCGCGGACCCGCACGATGGTGCTCTCGTGGTCGGTCCTGCCGGGCTTGAACGTCTTCCCTTCGATCGCGGCCTTCAGGTAGGACAGGGCGTACTTGGCGTACAGGTCGACCGGCTGGGACACGGTGGCGTCGATGTCGCCGTCGGAGATGTCCTTGAGCTCCCTGGGGATGCCGTCGTTGGACACCACGAACACGTGCTTCGGGTCCCTCGGGCCGACCGACAGCCCCTGCTGCCTGAGCACGTGGAGTGTGCTGGAAAGGGCGAAGCTGGCCTGCATGTAGATGCCCTTGATGTCCGGGTCGGCGGTCAGGTCGGCCTGGAGCTTCTGCGCGGCGACGTCCCCGTCCCAGTCGGTGACCTCTCCGAACACCTTGATGTCCGGGTAGTTCGCCTTCATGCATGCGTTGAACCCCTCGGTGCGGTCACGGCCGTTGACCGATGCGAGGTCGCCCTGGAGCATCACGACCTTGCCCTTGCCGCCCAGCTCGGTGCCCAGGTACCTGCACGCCTTCTCGCCGTAGGCGCGGTTGTCGGCGCGGACCACCATGTAGACCTTGCCGGTGTCGGGGCGGGTGTCGATGGTGACGACCGGGATCCTCGCCGCCTGCAACTGCGCCAGGATCGGCGCGATGGCAAAGGTGCTCTGCGGGGCCATCGCGATGCCCTTGGCGCCCTGGAGGATGAGTGTCTGCGCGTCGGCGGCGAGCCTGGCGACATCGTTCTGCGAGTTGGTGGTCCTGAGCGAGAGGCCGAGTTGCCTGGCGTACTCCGGCGTGTACTTGATGTACGCGTCCCAGAAGTCGGTGTCGGAGCGCGGGTAGTCGACGCCGACAACCGGCTTGCTGCCGCTCGACGCGACCGTGCTGCCGGAGCCGCCGCCGCAGGCGCTGAGCAGCGCCAGTGCGGAGAGGGCGGAAGCGGTGCGGCGGAGGACGGATCTGGGCCTCATCGGTACTTCCCTCGCGCTGGGTCCCGAAGCGCCTGCCGTCTACTCCTCGGAAGGGCCGGCTGTGAAATCCCAGGTCACTCGGACCACATTTGTCCCTTTGTCCAATATACCCACCCTCTGTTCACGGCCGTCGCGGTCTGCCGACCGCACGAGGTACGGCCGGGTCACCGCCCACCAACTCCCGCCTCCGGCGGGGCCTCACGGGCATCACCCACACCTGCCGGACGGGGTACAGCAGGTACGCCTGCGGTTGCTGTCGCGGGCCGCGGGCGGTCAGGAGGCACC
>NZ_JBEYFC010000218.1:0-13954 GCF_040634175.1 Streptomyces sp. NPDC007162 | reverse complement strand
ACAGGCCGGCGCGGGTCAGGGACTCCTCGACGAGTTCGTCCTTCTCCCGGCGGTTCGCCTTCGTGCCGGTCAGCTTCAGGCCCGCCACCACGTTGTCGTAGATCGACATCGCCGGGAACGGGTTCGGCTTCTGGAAGACCATGCCGATCCTGCGGCGGGCGTCGGTCAGCCGCCAGGACGCGTCGTAGATGTCCTCGCCCTCGAAGAGCACCTCACCGCCGAACTGCGCGGACGGGATCATCTCGTGCATCCGGTTCAGGGTGCGCAGGAACGTCGACTTGCCGCAGCCGGACGGGCCGATCAGCGCGGTCACCTCGCCCGCGGGCATGGTCAGCGAGACCTGGCTGAGCACCTGGTGCGAGCCGAACCAGGCGGAGACGGCCCGGGCTTCCAGGGTGGCGGGGGCGGGGCCGTCCACCACGGCGGTGAGCGCGGCGGTGTCGGCCGCTCCGGTGGTGCCCATCGAGGCTGTCATGTCGATTACTTCGGTCGCTTGCGTTGCTTCAGTCACTTCACTCACCTCGGTCACAACAGGTTCGGCAGCAGTTCGGTGGTGCGCGTCGCGACCTGGAGGCCGAGCACCGCGACGACCGGGGCGAAGACGATCCAGGTCTGGTGGCGGCCCCAGCGGTGCCAGGTCCAGACGGCGGCGACCGCGGCGAGCAGCAGCGCCTGGAGCCACATCACCAGCGGCCACGGCACCCCGGAGGGGCGGGCCAGCGGCTCCTCGGAGCTGGGCAGGGTGCCGGCCCGGATCACGGCCGGCGGGGTCCGGAACGCCGCGGAGACCAGGTCGGCGTCGACGCGCAGGACGCCCGAGGGCATGAACCCCGGGCCGGTCGCGGTGATGAGGACGATCCGGCTCTTGCCGGAGGCGAGCGCAGTCGGCGCCGGGTCCCCGGCCCGTCGTACGTCGATGACCTGGAACCTCGCCCTGCCCTGGCCGGTGGTCACGGTGAACGTGTCACCGGTGGCGAGCCGGGACAGCTTGCCGAACGGGCCGCCGTAGGCCGCCGCACGTCCCATCAGCACGCTGGTGCCGGCCTGGCCGGGCATCGGGGTGTCCCGGCGGTGTCCGGGGCCGTCCGTCATGACGGAGGAGTCGGTGCCCTCCAGGACGACCTGGCTCAGCCCCAGCTTGGGTATCTCGACGAGCGCGACCGGGGTGCCCGGCGCCAGCAGCTTGCCGTCCTGCCCGGTCTGCGCCACCGGCGCGGTGCCGAGGGCGAGTTGCTCGCGCAGCTGGTCGAAGTCGGCGTGCTGGGCCGAGTGTTCCTGGGCGCCGCTGACCACCAGCAGCTGGACGGTGATGCCGAGCAGCAGGGCGGCGAGGCTGAGCAGTCCGCCGCGCGAGAGGTGGCGGACGAAGGTGAGGCCGGCGACGGGCCTGCGCGGCACGGCCGGAGCCAGAGCTTTCGGTGTCGGTACGGCGACCGTCACGGCGGCCCGCCTCCTTCAGGGGTGCGTGAGGGGCCGCCGGGAGCCGTACGAGGCTCCCGGCGGGCCCGTCAACCGGTCAGGTGGACTTGATGGTGACGTTGGCGCCGGACTTCGGGTTCACGGTCGGGGAGCCGACGTAGAACGCGTGCAGGGTGTGCTTGCCCTTGGCCAGCTTCGGCAGCGTGATGGTGACCTTGCCGCCGCTCAGGGTGCCGGTGGCCAGCACCTTGGAGCCCTCGTAGATGCGGACGGTGCCGGTCGGGGTGGTGCCGGTGGCGGTGACCTTGACGGTGACCTTGCCCTTGGCGGTGTGGCTCACCGAGGTCGGCGCCGCGGTGGAGACGGCCGGCGCGGCCTTGGTGATCTTCAGGGAGACGGTGGTGGACGACGCGTTCAGCGTGGAGCTGCCCGCGTAGGACACCGACAGGGAGTGCGTGGCGACCTTGAGGTGGTTCGACAGGCCGATGGTGACCTTGCCGGACGCGTCGAGGGTGCCGGTGCCGAGGGTGGTGGAGCCGTCCTTGACGGTGACCTTGCCGGTGGGCTTCACACCGTGCGAGCCGGTGACGGTGACGGCGACCTTCGGGGTCTTGCCGTAGACGGTGGTGGCGGTGGTGGCGGCCGTCTTGCTCGTGTACGTGACCGAGCCGGTCCAGGTGGCCGCGGCACCGGTGCCGTTGAGGTTGTCGGCGGTGACCGTGGCGGTGTAGGTGCCGTTGGCCAGGCCGGTGAAGGAGTACGACGTGGCGGAGGCCGCGACGTCCTTGACGGCGACGACACCGCCGTCCGCGTCGGTCAGCGTGATCCGGTAGTCGGTGACCGGCAGCGCGGTGGCGGACGGAGCGGTCCAGGACAGCTTCACGCTCGCGTCGCCGACGGTGGCCTTCACCGTGGGGGCGCCGGGCACCGAGGCGTCGACGCCGGACTCCTCCAGGCCGCCGAGCTTGGCGTGCCTGGCCAGGGAGACGGAGCCGTTGTAGGCCTCGTTGACGAAACCGAACTTGGCGATGACCGACTCGGCGGCGTCCGACGCCAGCGCGGCGGTGTGGCTGCCGCTGGTGACGAAGACGTCGTACAGGTCCTTGTCGAAGAAGATGCTGCCGGTGTCGATCGCGCGGCTCGGCACGACGTTGTAGACGTCACGGCCGAAGGTGGCGTTGTCGTAGTAGGCGGTGACCGGGGCCAGCTTGCCGTTGACGGTCGTGACCGGGCTGGTGGCGCCGCCGGTGTCGCCGGGCAGCTGGATGGCGGCCAGGTGGCCGCCGGCCGCGGCCGCCGTCCTGCTGTAGTCGGGGGAGACGCCGTTGATCTGGGCGATCCAGGAACCGACCGAGAACGGGACGAGGGCGCCGTCCGCGGTGAGGGCCGCGTTGGCCTGGTTCTCCTGGACGGTGGTGACGTTCGGGGAGAGCGTCGCGTCGGTCAGGCCGATCGCCGCGAGGAAGAACTTGCGGGTGCCGGAGCCGGCCTGCGGGATCTTCGGGTGCACGGTCTGGCCGTTCACCGTGGTGAGCGTGCCCGAGTAGATGTCGTGCAGCTGGTCCGCGGTCAGCGTGTCCAGCGCCGAGCCCTTGACCGCGACGCCGACCGCGTCACGCGCCATCGGGATGTAGGTCAGCGCGGTGCCGGAGACGGAGGGGCCGCCGGAGGAACGGGCGAAGTCGACCTGGCCGCTGATGGAGACACCGGCGCTGGTCGGGTACTTGTCGCCGGTCAGCGCCTCGCTCAGGGCGAGACGGCCGTTGCCGGAGCCGTTCGGGCGCAGGAAGGACGGGCCGCCGGTACGGGTCTTGATGTTCGAGGTGGTGGAGCCGGTGCCGGGCTCGATCGCGTCGTACGACGCGATGCCCGCGCCGGTCGCCGACTTCACCGCGGTGGCGGAGTAGCCGGTGCCGTTCACGGTGTCACCGGCCAGGGCGTTCAGCACGTCCTGGGTGGTGTCCGAGCCCACGCCGACCAGCTGGCGGAAGGCACCGGCGTCCGGGTCGGCGACCGCCGGGGTGGCGAGGGCGAGCCCGCCGGCCACCACGGCAGCGGCGACGAACGCCGCCGAAGAGCGCATTCTGCGCATCGAGAGTCTCCTGACGAGAGCTAGCTAGCTGGGGGTTGCCAGAGGATCTGGCAGGGTGGTGCGAACCGTCCGCCCCGACTGCCTTCCGGGGCGGACGGCCGTCTGTGGGCGCCCCCTCAGGGGCGCGGGGCGTTATTGATGTGCGGCTCCACCGCGTGGGCGCGGCCAGCCACGACGCGCCCGCAGCCGACGCACTGCCGTCGTCACGGAAGCCATCGACAGCCGACGCCCGCCCGCGAAGGGCGCCCCGACCCCGGCGACCGCCCCGAGCGCGGCCCCCACCGGCACCGCATAGCGGAGCGGTGTGTCCGGGTCCGCCGGGGTGTTCCCGGCCGCGGTGGTCTCCAGCGCCTTGCCGCCGTCGAAGGACGGCTTGGCGCTGGGCGAGGTGCCGGCGCCATCGGCCGGCGTGCCCGTACCCGTGCCGGCGCCCCCGGTCGTGCCGCCGCCGACCGCGCTGGTGCCGGTGGGGGCGCCACCGCCGGTGTCGGTACCGCCGCCGTCGGCCGAGCCGCCGCCCGCGGAGCTCGGTCCGGTGTAGTGGAGCAGCGCGTCCGCCGCCTTGACGGTCTGGGCGCGCAGCTTCGCGGAGAGCGGGGCGTAGCCGTCGGGCAGCTTGCCCGGGTCGGCGCCCGGGGTCTGGCCGGTCGCGGCGGCGTAGTGCAGCAGGGCCGCGTAGTCCTGGCGGGCGGCCTTGCTCACCTTGCCGGGCCGGACCGCCGCGTAGACCAGCTCGGAGAGCGGGTAGGCGCCCTTGGCCGTGGCGTCGGCCGGGGTGATCTCGGCGATGCCGGAACCGGTGGCGGTCGCGGCGGCCGCGGTCAGGCCGGCCGTGCTCGGGGCCACGTACGTGCCGGCGGTGTTCTTCAGCTCGGCGGTCTGCAGGCCGTACCGGGCCGCCGAGGCCGTGTCCGTGATCGTGATGACGAAGCGCGAGCCGACCGTCTGCGGACCCGGGCTCTTGTACGCCTGCGGGCTGGACAGCGCGTCCCAGGTGGACTTCCACAGGGTGTCCGCGCGCCGGGTGTGCAGGGCGCCGGAGTGCATGTCGTCCACGTAGGGGTGGAAGTCGGTCATGCACTGGGTGGCCGTGGCCGGCGCGTCCGAGCCGGGCGGCACCGTGCACCACGGGTCGCTCTTCGGGTAGTCGTCGGTGCTCGACGGGTCGAAGGCGATACCGGTCGGGTTCAGGTCGGCGTTGGTGCTGTAGTACGGGTTGACCCGCATGCCGTCGTCGTCCGGGACACCTGCGAGGAACTGCCGGGCGTCCTTGTCGGCGAGGACCCACTGCCAGATCGCGCGGGCGGTGTCGGAGTGGCCGAGCGAGGTGATCAGGTCGGTGTCGGTGGCCGGTGTCTCGGCGACCGACAGGTACTGGAACTCCGGGTTCAGGGCGATGAACTCGGGGTCGGAGGCGATACCGGCCGGGTTGCTCTTCGTCCAGCCGTATCCCTTGGCCGCCGTGCCGTTGATGACCGAACCCCAGGTGGAGTTGCGGTACGACTCGGTGAGCAGCTTGGCGACCAGGCGCTGGTTCAGCCTGAGGGACTCGACCTTGGTGCCGGCGAGCTTCGCGATGCTGTCCGGCGCCCCGGACTTGGGTCTGCGTTCGATCGTGAACCCGATGACGGCTCCGGAGAGCGCGACCGGTGCGTAGGTCGTCGTCCCCGACGGCGCGCTGGTGCCCGCGTCCGCGCCCAGTTTCCGGGTGGTGAAGGCCAGGCCCGTGGAGGAGGCGTCCGAGATCAGCCGGGACCGGGTGTCGGGCTCGCCGAGCTCGGTGTAGCCGTAGACCTTGCCGACCGAGCAGAGCTGGGCCTGCCAGCTGGTCATCGCGTCCGCCGCCAGCTCGCTGCCGGTGGTGGGGCGTTCGTCGGCGCCGAGGGCGCAGTTGCTGCCGACGCTGTTGAAGTCCAGCCTGACCGCGATCCGGTTCTTCCAGTTGGTGGAGGAGACCGGGGAGCCGGCGTTGACCTGGCTCTGGTCCGCGTACGGCTTGCCGTCCAGGTCGAGATGCCCCTGCGGGACGATCACCAGCCAGCAGGAGCGGGGCCGGGTGACGCCGTCGGTGGTGACGGGGATGCCGCAGCCGAGGTGGGGTGCCTCGTTGGCGGTCTGGACCTCGAAGTACTCCTTGCCGGTGCCGTTGGTGCCGGTACGGGCGAAGTCGATCTCGTTGGTGGTGTTGTAGTTGAACAGCGCGTTGTTCTGGGTGTTGGTGGTGATCGTGGTGCCGTCCACCGACGTGAAGGGCACCTCGCCCGGGGCGTTCGGGTTGGCGGCGCCGTACCGGTTGTCCTGGCCGTAGTTGGTGGGGTCGGCGCTGTAGAAGATCTGCCGGGTGTCGTCCTGGCCGTTGCCCGGCCAGCTGGTGCGGTTGGTGGTCGGGGAGGCGCCGTACTGGCACTGGGTGCGCGACGGGCCGGGGTTGGCCGGGACCGTGCCGTCGTCGTCGCCCCAGCACTGCATGATCTGCACGAAGTCGGTGTTGAACTGGGTGCCCGCGAAGGTGGTCGGCGTGCCGCCGGTCCAGCTCACCGTGACGGCCTGGCTGGTGAGGTCCTTGGTCTGCGAGACCGTGAACTTCATGTCCTGGAACTCGCCGCGCCCGGAGACGGTCACCGCGGAGCCGGTGGCCGCGGTGGCCGTGGGGGCGGTCTGGGCGACCGCGAGTCCGGCGAGGGCGCCGACGGCGGCGCCGGCCAGCAGGCGAATCAGCGCGTTGCGTGTCCGGGTGCGTCTCATCGCGAACTCCCGTCTTCCGGGCGGCTGTTGCCAGGGGTGCTGCCGCCCGCCCTGCTGCCGACCAGGCGGGAGACCACCGAGGGCAGCAGGAGCAGGCCGAACACCAGGACCGCGGCCAGCAGCATCAGCGTCTGGGTGCCGGTCCAGCCGTGTCCGGTGGCCACGGCGACCGGCTGGGCGAGGGCCACCGTGCCGTCGGCGCCCGCGCCGGTGCCGCCGGAGGCCGTACCCGTGGCGCCACCGGGGGAGATGGTCTGGCCGGTGTCGGGGTCGACGGAGGGCTGGGCGCTGTTGCCGCCGGCCGAGCCGGAGCCGCCGGCGGTGGCGGCTCCGCCGCTCGTGCCGGTGCCGGTGCCGGTGGAGCCGGTCGAACCGCCGGAGGAGCTGCCGCCGCTGCCGTTGCCTGCACTGGCCGTGGCGCCACCGCTGCCGCTGGTGCAGGGTGCGGCGCCCTTCCGGTCACAGGCGGGCGGGTAGGGCGCGGTCTGCGCGAGCCGGTTCTCGCCGTTGGCGGTGAAGGTCGGGTTGTTGCAGTTCTTGATGTTGATGTTCTGCGTCTGCACGCCCGGGATCCGGCGGATCTGGTCGAAGCCGGCCTGGACGAGGTTGATCGGGAGCGGCGAGTAGCCGAGGTTCGGTGCCTGCTGCTGGCCCTGGCACATGAAGTAGTACGAGAACGCCCCGAGCGTCTTGCCCTTGGCCTTGGTGAAGGTGCCCTGCACCTTCAGGGGAAGGATCATGTACGAGTAGCTGGACAGCGGGTAGTTGCGCTTGTCGGAGTCGTTGTAGACGCCGTTGAGCTGCTGGGTGAGGTAGTCCGCCGAGTTCCTGTCGGTGTTGATCTCCGCCTTGAGGAGCGATACCGCCACGTTCTGCGGGGTGGGCTCGGTGTAGTAGCCCGCGTGGTTCAGCACCTTGGCGACCGGGTAGTGCGCGTTGAGGGCGTACGAGTAGTTGACGTAGCCGATGGCGCCCTCGCCGTAGTTCTGGGCGACGTAGCCGGCGACCCCGAGGTCACCGGACTGGGCGATCATGCCGGAGACGGTGGGGTAGTACGAGGTCTGCCCGCACGATCCCGAGCGGCCGACCTTGGCGCAGTAGGCGTTCCACAGGGCCTTGTGCTGGTTCGCCATCCACATCGTGAACTGGGCGGTGGAGCCGGAGCCGTCGGAGCGGACGACGGGGACGATGGTGCGGTGGGGGAGCTGCAACCCTGGGTTGTCCGCCTTGATCGCCGGGTCGTCCCAGCTCTTGACGACCCCGGTGAAGATCCTGGTGACCACGTCGCCGGAGAGGCGGAGGTTGGTGACCTTCTTGCCGTTGACCGTGAGGTGGTACATGAACACCGTGCCGCCGGCCACGATCGGCATGTAGGCGTACGAGCCCTTCGCGGGGCGTTCGGCCGCGCTGCCGTCGGTGGGGTTCGTCTGGAACGGGATGTCGGAGACGGCGAAGTCGACGGTGCCGGAGAGGAACTGGCGGCGGCCGTCCGACGAACCGGTACCGGCGTAGCTGATGCGCATGCCGTTCTTGTTGACGTCACGACGCCACTGGTCGACGGCGTTCTCGGCCCAGGTGGAGCCGGCGCCGGCGATGGGGGTGTAGCTGTCGGCGACGGCCGGGGTGCCGGCGATGGTGCCGAGGACGCCGAGCAGTGCGGCCAGGATGCCCAGCCGTCGTAGGGCGGTGATGACTTGGCTGGACATCAGTGCACGTCTCCTGCGGAGGACGGGGGCTGTTCGCCGTCGATGGGTGCGGGTGCGGGTGCGGGTGCGGGTCCGTCGGGGCCGGGCGCGCGCCGCGGCGGAGCCGCTGCTTGATGCAGCCCGGCGCCCCTGGGTTCGTTGTCGTCACCGGTCTCGAAGAGCTGGAGGCCCGGTGCGTGGAGGTCGGCGAAGCGTGCCGCATCCCTGCGCGAAGCGCGTGCCGCCCGTCTCGCCTGGCGCTTGTTCTGGTGGCCCGGGCCGCGGCCGCCGATCACACGGGCGATCACGAAGAGGACCAGGACCAGCGCCATCAGGACCGCCGCCGCGCCGAAGCCGCGCGCGATCATCGTGGGCTCGGGGGACTTGACGAAGTTGAAGACGGCCAGCGGGAGGGAGATCATCGGGCCGCTCGTCGGGTCGGCGTTGAGCGCCGCCGTGAAACCCGCGGTGAGCAGGACCGGGGAGGTCTCGCCGATACCGCGGGCGGTGCCGAGGATGACGGCGGTCGCGAGGCCCGAGCGGGCGGTGGGCAGGACCACGTGCCAGACCGTGCGCCAGCGGGGGGCGCCGAGCGCCTCGGACGCCTCCGTGAGGGTGCCGGGGACCAGGCGCAGCACCACGTCCGCCGCGCGGACCACGATCGGCAGCATCATCACGCTGATCGCGAAGCCCGCCGCCAGACCCGACTTCTGCATCCCCAGGTTGAGGATCCAGACGGCGTACACCATCAGACCGGCCACGATGGACGGCAGCGCGGTCATCGCCTCGACGATCGTCCGCACGAAGCGGGAGAAGCGGCCCGGGATCTGGTTCAGGTACACCGCGCAGGCCAGGCCCAGCGGCACCGTGATCGCCAGCGCGATGGCGATCATGATGAGCGTGCCGAGCATGGCGTGCGCGATGCCGCCGTTGGTCAGCGGGTCGAGCGGGCCCGCCGCCTGCATGTCCTGGGTGAAGAAATTGGTGTGCGGCAGCGCCTCCCGGCCGCGCCAGGCGGTGAAGCCGACGACCAGGGTGAGCGCGGCGAGCATCAGCCCGCCCGCCGACCACAGGACGACGGTCATCACGCGGTCCCGGACCGCCTGCCCGTCCTCCTCCAGCCCTGTCAGCACCGCGTAGATACCGAGGAAAGAGAGGTACGCGGTGACGAAGAAGCCCAACGCGCCCGAGAACGGCGCGAGTTCGCCGAAGAGGAGGACGGCGACGCACAGTCCGGAGGCGGCGGCGCCGGACACCGACAGCACTCCGGAGCGGGTGAGTCCGCCGATCCGGCGCGGAACGTCGGGGGGCGCGGCGGCCACGGCCGGGCCTGCGGCGGTGTCCTGGGCGGCCTCCCCGGAGGTGTCCTGCGGGACGTCCTGGGGGGCGCCCTTCTCAAGGTCCACGACGGTCATCGTCACGCCTCGCTCTGTGCGCCGGACCGTGACCTGGCCACGATCGAGGAGGCGGTGAAGTTGACCGCCAGGGTGAGCAGGAACAGCGCGAGGCCCGCGGCCATCAGCGCGGACATGCCGAAGGTCGAGGCGTCGCCGTAGTGCAGGGCGATCAGGGAGGAGACGGAGTTCGCACCGGTCTGCAGGATGTGCGGCTGGATGGTGAAGACCGGCGAGATGATCAGGTAGACCGCGATGGTCTCGCCGAGCGCCCGGCCCAGGCCCAGCATGGTGCCGCCGATGATCCCGCCCGTGCCGTACGGCAGCACGACCGCGCGGATCATGCCCCAGCGGGTGGCGCCGAGCGCGTAGGCGCCCTCCCGTTCACCGGCCGGCGCCTGCGCGAACACCTCGCGCATCACCGAGCACTGGATGGGCGCGACCATCAGCGCGACGACGATCCCGGCGACGAAGGTGGAGGCGGTGTAGACGCTCTGGGAGGCGAGAGGCTCGCCCGGCTGGGTGCCGTCGACGTGCAGGAAGGGGATCCAGCCGAACCAGTCCGACAGCCACCGGGACAGCCCGATCACGTGCTGCTGGAGGAAGAACAGCCCCCACAGGCCGTAGACCACGGACGGCACGGCGGCCATCAGGTCGACCAGGGAGACGAGCGTGCGGCGCAGCGGGCGGGGCGCGATGTCCGAGATGAACAGGGCGGTCCCGAGGGCCAGCGGCACGCTGATCGTGACGGCCACGGCGGCGATCAGCAGGGTGCCGGTCAGCACGGCCGCGATGCCGAAGCGGTGGACGTCCGGCTGCCATTCGGCGGTCGTGAGGAAGCCCCAGACACCCCTGGTCCGCAGTGCCTGTCCGGCCCGGAGCAGCAGGAACAGCCCTACGGCCGCCATGATGGCGAGGACGATGACCCCGGAGGCCGTCAACTGGACCCGGAAGATCCGGTCCCCGATGCCACGGGCGGGTGACGGCCGTCTGGGCGCGGGTCTTTCGGCTTCCGCCCCGGCGGAACCCTTGAGCGCGGACACCACTGTGCCCCCCTATACGGAAACAGTTCTCCCCATGCGGCTCCGAATCGGGGTGCCGCGCCGGAGAGTCAATGGCCGGTTCCTTGCGCTCCCGCCCGTCAAGAGTGGAGAGAGTGTGAACAGTCCATGCCGTTTAGGTGGGGGAGTTGTGGGCCCCGTGCGCGGGGTTCAGCCGCGGGCCGCGCGGTTCAGGGCGTCCCTGGCGGCCTGCTCCCCCTGTCCCAGCAGCGCCTTCTCCAGGCTGTCGTCGTCCTGCCGGGAGAAGCGTTCGCCCTCGGCGACGTCCGTCTTGCTCAGCACCCGCCCGCACCACTCGCCTGGTCGGCGGTGTGGTCGTCGAAGGGCACGGCCGCGCCCTCGCCGAGGACGGCCCAGCCGCCCTCGTGCCAGCGCAGGGCGAGCAGATAGGTGTGGCCGACCTGGAGTCGGGGCGCGTCGGTGGCCGTCTCGGCCACGCGGGCGCCGCTGGACCGGTAGACCTCCCAGCCGGGGGCGACCATGTCGAAGGCGGCGCCGAGGGCGTGCCGGGGCGAGCTGCGCGACCACAGCCTGCCGTCGGTCCGGAAGCTCACCAGCCGGTCCGTCGCGGACGCCACGGCCCCCTTGACGTAGGTCCGCCGGTTCGTCTCCCGCTCCGCGGTCGGGCTGGCGACGACGACGTGATCGGCGTGCGACACCCAGTCCTTCGCGGTCTGCGACGGATACAGGTCCCCCGAGGTCCCGCACCCCACCACCGTCTCCAGCCCCGGCGCGCCGACCACCACCCCCGCGACGATCCCGACGGCGGCGAGCAGAGCGGCGACCGGCCGCGCCGACAGCCGCCGAGGCATGACGAAACGTTCCCCCATGGTGAGAAAGACCCCCGTGTCCCCTGTGTTCCCCGTGTCCCCGGATGTGCGTCCCCGGGGTGCCGGTGCGGCCCCCGGGACGGTGGAGACGGTCAGATCGCCAGGCCGTGTTGATCACCTTAGGTACGGCCGAACGAAAGTGAACAAGAACCACCGCGGCCCGGCACAGAACTGTGACGCGGGGGTCGCCCGGCAACCCGTTCCGGTGATCGTGCCGAGCGGGTGCGCACCCCGGTGCCGGCTCCGGGTGGCCCAGGTATAGCGTCGCGCAGTGGGCGTGGCCTGACCTGACCCGTTTCGTCCCGGAGCGAAGGAGCGTGGACCCGTGAGCCGGATGGCCGAGCTGACCGCCGGCCGGCTGCTGACGTCGTGGCAGCTGGACGTGCCGGCGATGCTGCTGGTCGTGGCCCTGGGCGGGCTGTACGGCTGGGGCGTGCTGCGGGTGCGCGCCAGGGGCGGGGTCTGGTCCCCGGCCCGGACCGCCGCCTTCGCCGTCCTCGGCCTGGGCACGCTGGTGGTGGCGACGATGTCGAGCCTCGCCGTCTACGACCATGTGCTGTTCTGGCCCGCGGCCGTGCAGAACATCCTGCTCGACCTCGTGGCCCCGCTCGGTCTCGCCCTCGGCGACCCGCTCCGGCTCGGGGTGGAGGCGCTGCCGGAGCCCGCGGCGGCGCGGCTGCGCCGGGCGATGACCGGCCGCGTGCTCCGCCTGCTCACCTTCCCCCTGGTCAGCACGGCGCTGGTGCTCGCCACCGAGCTGACGGTGTACTTCACCCCGTACTTCGCGACCGCGCTGCGCGTGGGCTGGCTGCACGAGCTGATGTACCTGCACCTGCTGGCGGCGGGCTGCCTCTTCGTCGTACCGGTGCTGACCCGTGAGGAGACCCTGCCGGCCTGGTGCAGCCACCCGGTGCGGGCGGGCCTGGTCTTCCTGGACGGGGTGATCGACGCGATTCCCGGGGTCGTCGTGATGACCCACGGGACGCTGATCGCGGGCGCGTGGTACCTCCACCACCACCCGGCCTGGGCCCCCGACGTCCTGCACGACCAGCAGATCGGCGGCGGCGCGATGCTGAGCATCGCCGAGCTGGTCGCGCTGCCGTTCCTGCTGACGATCCTTTTCCAGTGGGCGCGGGCGGAACGGGTCCAGACGGCGGCCCTGGACCGCCGCCTGGACGAGCAGCAACTGGCCGTGGCCGTGGCCGTCCCCGCCCCGACCGCGTCGGAGCCCTCCGCCCCCGCCGCTCCCGCCGCCGACCGGGTCCGCCCCTGGTGGGAGACGGAGGAGAACGAGGTCGCCTCCCGAATCCGCCGCCAGCACGGCGAGAAGTGACCGGGACGCCGCGCGAGGCGTCGAAAACAGTGGCCGCCGCGGACCGCCCCCTGTGCGCCGCTCGCTCTCCCTGGCGGTGTCAGCTCAGGTCCGACTCGTCGCGTCGGGGCAGGGCGGCGGAGCGGGAGCCGACCAGGAGCAGGCACAGCACCGCGACCCCGGCGACGAAGCCTGTGAGGACGAGCAACGGATCGAGGGGACGGGCCGTGGCGGCGGTGGCCTGTGTGTCCACGGTGGTCGGTGCTCCGGTGGCCGCGGTGGGAGAGGACGAGGGGGAGGGCCGGTCGTCCGTGGCGGCCGCTGAGGCCTTTCCGCCGCGGCCGGCGTGAGTGGCCGCTGAGGCGGGGGCCGTGGACCGGGGCACGGTGTGCCCGGCGGCCGGGGCGGAGGCGGTGTGCTGATGGGTGGTGGGGTGGACCGTGGGGGCGGGGGTGGCGGCAGCCGCGGCCTTGACGACGAGCACGGCGGTCATGCCGGGATGCACCGTGCATTCGTAGTCGTACGTCCCCGGTGTGCTGAACGTGTGGCTGAAGACGCCGCCCTTGTTCAGCATCGAGGACTGGACCGAGGCGGGGCCGGAGACGGTCTTCACGTTGTGCGGGGCCTGGTCCTGGTTGACCCAGGTGACGGTGTCCCCTGCGCTGATGGTGAGGGAGCGGGGGCTGAAGGCGTAGCCGGACATGACGATCTGGTGCGTCGTGGCCGCCTGCGCCGTGGCGGTGGGCAGAACGACGCCCGCTGCCGTGAGGAGCAGGCCGGTCAGGACGGCGCGCAGGGCGTTCCGGGCGGTCGATGCGGTCAGGCGGGGCATGTGAACTCCGCGGCGACGAGCAGACGGACGCGGTCTGCGGGGCGGGTGCGGGGGAGGGTCAGGCCGGTCGCGCGGTGCAGCGGACGGTACGGCAGGCGGAGGAGGCCGAGGACGAGGAGCGCGTCGTCCGTGCGCTCGACGACGCGCAGGGCCAGCACGGCCGAGGTGGGGGGCCCGTCGCGCAGGGCGAGATCGCCGACCGCTGTCAGCCGGGAACCGTGGTCCGCCGACGCGATGGCCGTGCTGACGAAGGTGAACCGGGCTCCGTGCAGCGGGCGCCCGGTCAGCTCCAGGCTCAGCGCGCAGCGTTCGGGCTCCGGCGTGACGGTGAGCCTGGCGTCCGCGGCCACGAGCCGCCGGCGCAGGGTGACCAGCGGGCCGATCCTGCCGGTCAGTTCGACGATGCAGCGGTCGGGTGCGGCGGTGTAGGCGCCGGGGCGCGGCAACCAGTCGGGGCCGGCCGGGGGCGGGGGCAGGGCGGCTGCGGGAAGGGCTTTGGTGGTCATCTCGGGCACCTCGGTGGGCGGGCGGAGCGACGGGAAGGACAATGGAGGGGTGGCGGGCCGGCCGACTGCGACTCGGCC
>NZ_JBEYFC010000217.1:0-13960 GCF_040634175.1 Streptomyces sp. NPDC007162 | reverse complement strand
AGGAGAGCGGGACCAGGTAGGGGCGGCAGCCCAGCGGGAAGGAGAGGTCGCCGGTGTGCACGTCGTACACCGGGTCGAAGCCGCGCCAGGACCCGACCGCCGCACAGACATCGGATGAAAAGGTCTGGCGAAGCCCTGGTTACCAGGTCGTGGAGACCGTCTGGAAGTGACCGGCCGCGTTGGCCGGATGCTGCGCCGGTGCTCGCTGTCCACCATCGAGAAGGAGGACCATGAAACGCCTGCGAACCGCCGCTCTCACGGCCGTCGCACTCACCGCCGCCACCCTCACCGCCGTGCCGGCGGCCGTCGCCCCGCCGGCCGTCGCGGTCCCCGCCGCCGTCGCGCGTGGCGCCGCGTCACGGCCGGCGGCCGCCACCGACTGGTCCACCGCGGTCGTCGACTCCACCATGGCCCGCTACACCCCCGCCACCATCGGCGGCTGGTCCTACCCCGTAGGTCTCTACCTCTACGGCCAGTACCTCACCTACCGGCGCACCCACGACCCCCGTTACCTCACCTACATCAAGAACTACGTGGACCGGTTCGTGAAGAGCGACGGCTCGATCGACCAGTCCTTCAACAGCCTGGACAGCATGCAGGCCGGCCGGCTCCTGGTGGTCCTGCACCACGAGACGGGCCAGGACCGCTACCGCAAGGCGGCCAAGACGATCCGCGACCGGCTGAACACCTATCCGCGCACGAGCGACGGCGGCTTCTGGCATGCCGACACCAGCAGTCGTGCCCACCAGCTCTGGGCGGACGGCACCTACATGGTGAACCCGTTCCTCGTGGAGTACGGCAAGGAGTTCGGCGACAGCGCGTACACCGACGACGAGGCGGCGAAGCAGCTGTACGTCTACGGCAGTCATCTGCAGGTTGCGAACGGGCTGCTCAAGCACGCCTACGACGAGTCGAAGACCGCGAGTTGGGCCGATCCGGGGACCGGGCTCGCTCCCGAGCACTGGTGCCGTGCCGTCGGCTGGTACTCCATGGCGATCGTCAATGTCCTGGACGCGATTCCGGCGGACCAGACCCGGCGCCCCCAACTCCTGTCCATCTTCCGCAAGCTGGCCGCCGGTCTGGAGAAGTACCAGGATCCGGCGACCGGGCGCTGGTTCCAGGTGATGGACAAGGGTGACCGGTCCGACGACTGGACCGAGACCTCCTGCTCCAGCATGTTCACCTACGCCCTGTCCCGCGGCGTCCAGCAGGGCTACCTCGACCCGCATTACGCCGCCGTCGCGCGCCGCGGCTACCAGGGCGTGCTGGCGAAGCTCTCGGTCGGCTCCGACGGCCGCACCAACCTCGCCGACATCTCCGTCGGCACCAACGTCGGCGACTACGCGTACTACGTCGCACGTGACCGGGCCACCAACGACTTCCACGGTCTGGGCGCCTTCCTGATCATGAACGAACAACTGCGAGGTGATTAGTGTCATGAGCACGTCTAGAAGGGCACTGCTGGGCGCGGCGATCGCGGGTGCGGCCGGGGCGACGCTGGGCCTGCCCGCCACCGCCCACGCCGCCTCCTGGCAGCAGAAGTGGGCTCCTTCCGCGAGCAGCGACGGCCTCGGCGCCTTCGAGACGGTCGAGGACGACCGCGCCGACTCGCACCCCGCCGGGCATCCGCACATCTTCGCCACCGGCGACAACTGGCGCTTCAACATGCACATGGTGGACCGGGACACCTCGACCGACCGCCAGCGCCAGGAGGTCACGGGGCTGCGCACGAGCTCCAGCAACTACCTCAAGTGGAACGAGGGCCAGACCTGGCGGGTCACCTACTCGATGTACATCCCGAGCTCGCTGAAGGCGACCACCACCTTCACCCACATCATGCAGATGAAGCAGCCCGGCAGCGGCACCTCCCCGATCGTCACGCAGTCGCTGCGCCGTGTGAACGGCAAGCAGACCATCGAGCTGAACCTCGCCACCGACGGCATCATCGTCGGCCGTACCGACCTCGACCCGCTGCACGACAAATGGACCGATGTCGACTTCCAGATCAAGGTCGGCAACGGCTCGGCGGGTTCGGTCCGCTGGATCCTCAAGTCCGGTGGTGCCACGGTGATCGACGTCTCGAAGAGCGGCGTGGACACCTTCCTCGCGGACCGGGTGCGCCCCAAGTGGGGCATCTACCGCTCCCTCGGTGACACCTCCGGGTCCCTGCAGGACACCTACCTCCTGCTCACCAAACTCCGTGGCTACCAACTGGTGTGAGGAGTCGCCACATGAAACCCCCCACCGGTCCGGCCCGCCGAGCGGCGGCCGTCATCCTCTTCGTGGTGGCGGTGGTCCTCGGCCTCACCCACCCCGCGGCCCTCGCCGCCCCGCACACCGCCGCCCGCGCCGCCGCCGAGTTCAACGTGCGTGACTACGGCGCCAAGGGCGACGGCTCCACCAACGACAGCCCGGCCATCGACAAGGCGATCACCGCGGCGAACGCGGCCGGCGGCGGCACCGTCCGCTTCCCCTCCGGTACTTACAAGTCCAAGAACACCCTTCACATGAAGAGCCATGTGACGCTCCAGCTCGACAAGGGCGCCACCCTGCAGGGCTCCAGCGCGGACACCTACGACAAGGCCGAGTCCAACCGGTACGACTCCTACCAGGACTACGGGCACAGCCACTTCCACGACGCGATGATCTACGGCGACAAGCTCACCGACATCGGTTTCGTCGGCCAGGGCGTCATCGACGGCGCGGGCAACCTGATCACCGGCAACCCCAAGTCGGGCGAGGCCGACAAGATCATCTCGCTGACCAGGTGCGACGGGCTCACCATCGGCGACGGTCTCACCCTCCGCCGCGGCGGCCACTTCGCGGCCCTCATCAACGGCTGCACCAACGTGACCTCCGACCACCTCACGATCGACACCGCGAGCGACCGCGACGGCTGGAACGTCATCTCCACGACCAACGCCACGATCACCAACGCCACCATCCACGCCAACGACGACGCGCTGGTGTTCAAGAGCGACTACGCGCTCGGCGCCAAGCTGCCCAGCGGTCATGTGCGGGTGAGTGATTCGCTTCTCGGCGCCAAGTGCTGCAACGCCCTGATGTTCGGCTCGGAGACCTGCGGGGACTTCTCGGACTACCAGTTCGAGAACATCCGTATCGACGGCGCCGACAAGTCCGGCCTCGGCATGGTCTCCATGGACGGCTCGAAGATCTCCGACGTCCACTACCGCGACATCACGATGACGAACGTGCACTCACCGATCATGGAGAAGATCGGCACCCGCAAACGCTGCGGCAACAGCCCCGGGGTCGGGTCGATCAGCGACGTCACGTACGACAACATCACCGCGACCGGCAACAGCCCCTCCTTCAGCCCGACCCTGTGGGGCGAGAGCGGCCACCGCATCAGCGGCGTCACCTTCGACCACGTCAACATCACGGTCCCCGGCGGCAACGGCACCATGTCCACCGGCGTGCCGAGCAACGACCCGAACGACTACAACCCCAAGGCCATCGGCACCCGCCCGGCCTACGGCTGGTACCTGCACAACGCCGACCACGTCCAGTTCACCGACAGCGGCGTCACGTTCGCCGCGGACGACGGGCGGCCGGCGGTCATCGCCAACGCGGCCAGTGACATCCGCCTCACCCGCTTCACCGCCCAGAAGGGCGGCGACTCCCCGTACGACGTCGGGCTCCAGGACGTCACGGGCGCCTGTGTGACAGACAGTCACAACACCTCGGGCGGCGCGCTCCGGGTCTCCGGCGGCCAGGACTGCTCCGGTGCGGCCGTGAAGCCGCTCGACCTGGAGAACCCCCGGCAGGACTTCCTGCGCGCCTCCGTCGGCGGCCTCTTCCTGCACTGGGGCCTGCGCACCGCGCCCGCCCACACCAGCTGCACCGCCTGGGAGAACGACGTCACGAGCGGCGGCTGGACCCCCGACTACTGGGTGAACGAGGCCCAGAAGCTGCACACCCAGTACCTGGTCCTCGCCACCTTCCACAGCCGCCTCGGCTACGCCCGCCCCTGGCCGTCGAAGATCCCGGGCTCCTGCTCCACCAAGCGGGACTTCCTCGGCGAACTGATCACCGCCGCCAAGGCCAAGGGCATGAAGGTCATCCTCTACATGACCAACGACCCCCAGTGGCACGACGAGGGCGGCCACGAGTGGCTCGACTCGGCCGCCTACTCCGCCTACAAGGGCAAGAACGTCGACCTGACCACCAACGACGGCTTCGGCCAGTTCAGTTACGACAACTTCTTCGAGGTCATGGACCGCTACCCCGACCTCGGCGGCTTCTGGATCGACAACGACAACTCCTACTGGGAGAGCCACAACCTCTACCAGCAGATCTACGACAAGCGCCCGAACTACACGCTCAGCAACAACAACGAAGACACGCCGATCATGGACATGATCAGCAATGAGCAGAAGACGGGGATGACCCCGGCCTACGACTACCCGCAGGCCGTCTACACCGCCCAACCCCGCCTGACCGAGGCGGACTTCAAGCTGCCCTCGACCGGTGCCTGGTGGTACGACGGATCCGATCCGACCGTCGACAAGATGCTCACCCTCGGCCGTCTCGTCACCAACGTGGGCTCCTCGGTGAAGGCCCTGATGGCCGAGACCGCCCAGGTGAACGGCAAGTTCCCGGCGAACCAGGCCGCCTTCAACAACTTCGCGAACTCCTACCTCGACCCCGTCTGGGAGTCCCTGCACGGGACCGAGGGCGGCGGCTACATGTACGGCGGCCTCAAACCGGGCTTCTGGAACGACGGCGCGCACGGCGTCACGACGATCGCCAAGGACGACCCGAACCGCCAGTACATCCATGTCCTGACCCCGCCCAGCACCAGCACGCTGCGCGTGCGGGACAACGGCTACCGCATCGCCTCGGTCACCAACCTCCGCACGGGAGCGGCGGTCTCGTGGTCGCAGTCCGGCGGCGTCCTCACCCTGAACGGTCTCGGCAACTGGGACCCGTACGACACGGTCTTCAAGGTCACGACAGCCGGCCGTCAGGGCATCCTCACCGGCGTCAAGGTCAGCGCGAGCGCCTCCGCGAGCGGGCACGGCGCGTCGGCGGCAGGCGACGGTGACTACCTCACCTACTGGGACAACAACAAGACCCTGCCGGTGAACCTCACCTTCGACCTCGGCTCGGCCAAGAAGGTGCAGTACCTCGGGCTCAACCAGCGCGAGGACTCGGTGGCCTACGCCCGTTCGGACACCGAGCAGTCCGCGCGGATCAAGGACTACAAGGTGTTCGTGAGCAATGACGGCACCACCTGGGGGAACGCGGTCAAGTCCGGCCAGCTGCCCAGCCGCCGCGGCATGCAGGGCATCGACCTCACCGCCACCACCGCCCGTTACGTCCGCCTGGAGGTGGACACCACCTGGGCCGCCGCCACCGACACCACCCGCTACCAGCGACTGCGGGTCGACGAGGCGTGGATCGGCACGTCGTACGCCACACCCGCGAACGGGGGACAGTCATGATCCGGTTCAGATCGCTCACGGCCGCGGTGGCGGGCCTGCTCGTCGCCGCGGCGGTGCCGCTCATGGGGACCGCCCACCCGGCGGCCGCCTCCGACAACGGCCAGTCCGTCCGGCCCGCCATGGGCTGGTCCAGCTGGAGCTTCGTGCGCCGCTGGCCGACCGAGGCGAAGATCAAGGCGCAGGCCGACGCACTGGTCTCCAGCGGTCTGAAGGACCACGGCTTCGTCTACGTCAACCTCGACGACTTCTGGCAGAAGTGCGACAGCAACGGCTTCTCCGTGGACAGCTACGGCCGTTGGGCCGTCGACACGAGCAAGTTCCCCGACGGCATCAAGGGGCTGGCCGACTACGTCCACTCCAAAGGGCTGAAGTTCGGCTTCTACGTCACCCCGGGCATCGCGAAGAACGCCGTCACCAAGAACACGCCGATCGAGGGAACCTCGTACCACGCGAAGGACATCGCGGACACGTCCACGACCGAGAAGAACTACAACTGCAAGAACATGTACGCCATCGACTACTCCAAGCCGGGCGCGCAGGAGTTCGTCAACTCCTGGGCCAGGCAGTTCGCGTCCTGGGGGGTCGACTACCTGAAGATCGACGGGGTGGGCAGCGCCGACATCGCCGACGTCCAGGCCTGGGACAAGGCGCTGCGGGCGAGCGGACGGCCCATCAACTTCGCCCTGTCCAACAACCTGCCGATCGCCGACGCCGCCACCTGGCGGAAACTGGCGAACAGCTGGCGCACCCAGGGCGACGTCGAGTGCTACTGCGGGCCGGGGAGCAACGGCAGCGGCTATCCGCTGACCGACTGGTCCCACGTCTCCAAGCGCTTCGACTCGGCCGCCTCCTGGCAGCAGTACGCCGGGCCCGGCGGCTGGAACGACCTGGACTCGCTGGAGATCGGCAACGGCGACCAGGTGGGCCTGACGGCCGACCAGCGCCGCTCGCACTTCACGCTGTGGTCGATGGCGGCGGCCCCGCTGCTGCTCGGCACCGACCTCACCCAGCTCGACTCCGTCGACAAGGCGATGCTGACCAACGACCGGCTGATCGGCGTCGACCAGGACGGCGTCGCCGCCAAGCGGATCGTGAACAGTGGTGTCCAACAGGTCTGGAGCAAGGAGGAGAGCGACGGGCAGTACGTCGTCGCCTTGTTCAACACCGGGACCTCGGGCAACGCCACGGTCAGCGTGAACTGGTCGCAGGTCGGCTTCAGCGGCTCCGGTGACGTGACCGACCTCTGGTCCGGATCCCACAAGGGCGTGATCGCCGACTCGTACAGCGCGACCCTGCGCCCGGGCGAGACCAGGCTCATCCGGGTCAAGCCCGTCACCTCCCTCAAGGCGGCGGCCGCTTCGCCCGGGTTCGCCGTCGCCCCCTACGAGTACCTCGGCTGGGGCAGCCCACAGAACCCCACGTCCGTGATGTCCGCGACCGGGGTCAAGTGGTTCACCCTCGCCTTCATCCTCTCCGACGGCACCTGCAACCCGAAGTGGGACGGCTCCCGCCCGCTGACGGGAGGCAGCGACCAGTCCACGATCAACGCGATCAGAGCGGCAGGCGGTGACGTCGTCGTCTCCGTCGGCGGCTGGAGCGGGAACAAGCTCGGCGAGAAGTGCTCCAGCGCCTCCGCGCTCGCCGGCGCCTACCAGAAGGTGATCAACGCCTACAAGCTGAAGGCGCTCGACATCGACATCGAGAACACCGAGTGGTCCAACGCGACCGTGCGGCAGCGGGTCGTCGACGCGCTGAAGACGGTGAAGGCGAACAACCCGGGCCTGAAGACCGTCATCACCTTCGGCACCACCTCCAGCGGTCCCGACTCCACCGGCACCGACATGATCAAGCGGGCCGCGAACTCCGGGCTGGCGAACGACGTCTGGTGCATCATGCCGTTCGACTTCGGCGGCGGCACCACGAACATGGGCAGCCTCACCACCAAGGCCATGGAAGGCCTCAAGGCGCAGGTGAAGTCGGCGTACGGCTACAGCGACGCCACCGCCTACACGCACATCGGGCTCTCGTCGATGAACGGCAAGACCGACGACTCCGGTGAGCAGGTCCGGGTGGCCGACTTCAAGACCATGCTCGCCTACGCCCAGCAGCACCACATCGGGCGGCTCACCTACTGGGCCGTCAACCGCGACCGGGCCTGCGGCTCGGGCACCGACGGCGATGCCTGCAGCGGCGTGTCGCAGCAGCCGTACGACTACCTCAAGGTCTTCACCCAGTACACGGGCTGAGGGGAACATCCGTGAACATCAGAAGAGTTCTGCCGTACGGCGTCGCGGCCGCCCTGGCGCTGCCGCTCGCCGGTCTCGGCCAGGGCACCGCGCTCGCCGCCACCGACTACCAGGCCGAGGACGCGACGATCTCCCAGGGCACCGTCGCCACCAACCACACCGGATACACCGGCACCGGCTTCGTCGACTACACCAACGTCACGGGCTCCTACGTGGAGTTCACGGTGAGCGCGGCCGCCGCCGGCACCTCCGCCCTCACCCTGCGCTACGCCAACGGGACGTCCGCCGACCGGCCGATGGACATCTCCGTCAACGGCACCGTGGTGGCCTCCGGCGTGTCCTTCCCGGCCACCGCCGACTGGAACACCTGGGTCACCAAGACCGTCAACGTCCCGCTGACCGCGGGCACCGACAAGATCCGGGCCACCGCCACCACCGACAACGGCGGCCCGAACCTCGACCGCGTCAGCCTCGACGCGGCCGCCGACACCCAGGCCCCGACCCGCCCCGGACAGCCCAGCTGCTCCGACGTCGGAGCCGACGCGCTCACCCTGGCCTGGGGCGCGGCCACGGACAACGTGGGGGTGAGCGCGTACGACATCTACGAGCACGGCAACAAGATCAGCGAGGCGCCCGGGAGTTCGACCTCCAAGACGCTGACCGGACTCACCCCGAACACCGACTACAACCTCACGGTGATCGCCCGCGACGCGGCCGGCAACACCTCGCTCGCCAGCCCGGTCGTCGACTGCACCACCAAACCCAGCTCCGACACCACCCCGCCGAGCAAGCCGGGCACGCTGACCGCGAGCAACGTCACCGCGAACAGCGCCGATCTGAAGTGGGGCGCCTCGACCGACGACACGGCGGTCGTCGCCTACGACGTGCGCAGCGACACCACCGTCTACGACACGGTCACCAGCGGCACCTCGACCACGCTCACCGGGCTCGCCTGCAACAGCCCGTACAGCCTGAACGTCGTCGCCCGGGACGCGGCAGGCAACGTCTCGGAGGCCAGTGACACCGTCACCTTCACCACGAAGGCGTGCGCGACCGACGGCGGAGTCCCGTCCTCGATCGCGACACTCTCCAGCGGCTGGACCATCCCCTGGGGCACCTACTGGATGCCCGACGGCAAGACCGCCCTGGTCACCGAGCGGGACGACTTCAAGGTCTTCAAGCTCACCAAGGACGGCACCAGGACCCAGGTCGGCACCGTCCCGAACGCCGTCACCACCAACGGCGAGGGCGGACTGCTGGGAGTCGCCGTCGACCCCAAGTGGGACACCAACCACTACGTGTACTTCATGCACACCGCCTCCGAGGGCAACCGGGTCGTGCGCATGACCTACGACGGCACCAAGCTCAGCGACTACAAGATCCTGCTCCAGGGCATCAAGAAGAACCGCTACCACAACGGCGGACGGCTCCTCTTCGGCCCCGACGGCTACCTGTACGTCTCGACGGGGGAGGCCCAGACCCCGGACCTGGCGCAGGACAAGAACTCCCTGAACGGCAAGATCCTGCGCATGACGACGGACGGCAAACCGGCCCCCGGCAACCCGTTCGGCAACTACGTCTACAGCCTCGGCCACCGCAACCCGCAGGGCCTCGCCTTCGACCGGAGCGGGCGGCTGTGGGAGGCCGAGTTCGGCAACAGCTCCAAGGACGAACTCAACCTCATCAAGCCCGGCGCCAACTACGGCTGGCCCACCTGCGAAGGCACCTGTTCCGTCGCGGGCATGACCAACCCGAAGGCCACCTGGGACGTCTCCGAGGCCTCCCCGAGCGGCATCGCCATCGTCCGCAACGTCGTCTACATGGCGTCCCTGCGCGGCGAACGGCTGTGGCGCATCCCGATCAACGGCGACAACGAGAGCGTCGGCACCCCGACGGCGTACTACGTCGGAACCTACGGCCGGCTGCGGACCGTGACCAAGGTGCCGGGCGCCGACCAGCTGTGGCTGTCCACCACCAACTGCGACAACAACGGCAACCAGCCGGACGGATCCGACAAGATCTTCCGCATCGACATCAAGTGACGGTTCGTCAGGCCCGGTAGAGGGCCTCGACCTCGTTGGCGTAGGCGTTCTCGATCGCCTTGCGCTTGAGCTTCAACGACGGGGTCAGCAGACCGTGTTCCTCGGTGAACGGCTGCGCGAGGATACGGAAGGTACGGATCGACTCGGCCTGCGAGACCAGGGTGTTGGCGGCCACCACCGCGCGCCGCACCTCGGTCTCCAGGTCGGCGTCGCGCACCAGCTGGGCCGGGGACATCTGCGGCTTGCCCCGCATGGTCAGCCAGTGCTCGACCGCCTCGGTGTCGAGGGTCACCAGGGCGGCGATGTAGGGGCGGTCGTTTCCGACGACGATGCACTGGTTGACCAGCGGGTGGTCACGGACCCGCTCCTCCAGCACCCCCGGAGAGACGCTCTTGCCGCCGGAGGTCACCAGGATCTCCTTCTTGCGGCCGGTGATGGTGAGATAGCCGTCCTCGTCGAGGGAGCCCAGGTCGCCGGTGGCGAGCCAGCCGTCGTGCAGGGTGGCGTCGGTGGCCTTCTGGTTGTTGAGGTAGCCCTGGAAGACGTTGCCGCCGTGCAGCCAGATCTCCCCGTCGTCCGCGATGTGCACGGTGCCACCGGGGATGGCCTGGCCGACCGTGCCGTACCGGGTGCGCTCGGGAGGATTGATGGTCGCGGCGGCCGTCGACTCGGTCAGACCGTAGCCCTCGTAGATCTGCACGCCCGCCCCGGCGAAGAACAGGCCGAGTCTGCGGTCCATGGCCGAGCCGCCGGACACGGCGTTGCGGATCCGGCCGCCCAGTGCGGCGCGCACCTTGGAGTAGACGAGCTTGTCGAAGAGCTGGTGCTGCATGCGCAGCCCTGCCGACGGGCCGGGGCCGGTGCCCCACGCCTTCGCCTCGACCGCGTCCGCGTACTTCACCGCGAGTTCGACCGCCTTCTCGAACGGTCCGCCCTTGCCCTCCTTCTCCGCCTTGCGCCGCGCCGCGTTGAACACCTTCTCGAAGATGTACGGCACGGCCACCACGAAGGTCGGCTTGAACGCGGCCAGATCGGGCAGCAGCACGGCCGCGCTCAGCTGGGGCTGGTGGCCGAAGCGGACGCCGTGCCGGATCGCGGCCACCTCGACCAGCCGACCGAGGACGTGCGCCAGCGGCAGGAACAGCAGCGTCGAGACCTCTTCGTTCTTCTTCGAATGGAACACCGGCTCCCAGCGGCCGACGACCGTGTCCGCCTCGTACATGAAGTTCCCGTGCGAGATCACACAGCCCTTCGGGCGGCCCGTGGTGCCCGAGGTGTAGATGATCGTGGCGACCGAGTCCGGGGTGACCGCCTGCCGGTGCCGGTGGACGACCTCGTCCTCCAGGTGCGCGCCCGCGTCGTACAGCTCCTGCACCGCGCCCTCGTCCAGCTGCCACAGCTGGCGCAGCTGCGGCAGCCGGTCGATGACCGTGGCGATCGTCATCGCGTGGTCCTCGTGCTCCACGATCGCGGCCGTGCACTCGGAGTCGTACAGCATCCAGAAGCACTGCTCGGCCGACGAGGTCGGGTAGACCGGCACCACCTGGGCGCCGATCGTCCACAGCGCGAAGTCGAACAGGGTCCACTCGTAGCGGGTGCGGGACATGATCGCGACGCGGTCGCCGAACCGGATGCCGCGCGCCAGCAGCCCCTTGGCGAGCGCCAGCACCTCGTCGCGGAACTCGGCGGAGGTCACGTCGCGCCACTGCCCGAGCTCGTCCTTGCGGCCCAGGGCGGTGTGCAGCGGGTCCGTCCGGGCATGCTCGAACACCCAGTCGGCCAGTCCGCCGACCGGCGGTGCCGACGCCGACGGCGGGTTGGTGAACTCGCGCAAACCCCGCTCCCCGCTTCTCGCTCCACAGTGACGGTAGTGACGCTCCGCACAGCGCCGTGAAAGCTACCCCACCGCAAGACCGGGCGGGAGGGTATGCGAAAACGAGCATTGCTCTCGTATGGTCGTGTTCCTGTCCGGAAAATACGCTCATATGGGGAGGGGGCGGACAGAACACCCACGGTGCAGTAGGTGTCGCCGCCGTAATCTCCACCGAATCTGTACGACCCGGTTACCGCCCCCGTCCGGTTACCGGCGAGTCGGCCGCGGGTGCCACGGCACCCTCTGATGACAGCGCCGTCCCGCCCGATTCCGTCACTGCCCTAGGGGCGTCGCAGGCGGGCCCCACTCGTCAGGATCGCGGCCGCCAGCGCGTCGGCCGCACCCTGCGCGGGTGAGCGTCCCTGGCCGTGCACGAGTACGAAGTCGACCCGGCCCAGTTCGGGCAGGCCCGCCCGGTCGGGGACACGGAACAGACCCGGTGGGATCAGGCCCCTCGAATGGGCCATCACGCCCAGGCCCGCCCGCGCCGCGGCGATCAGGCCGTTGAGACTGCCGCTGGTGCAGACGACGCGCCACTCGCGGCCCTGGCGTTCCAGCGCCTCCAGGGCCAGGGCGCGGGTGATGCCCGGCGGCGGATAGACGATCAGCGGGACCGGGCGGTCGGGTTCCAGGCGCAGCCGTTCCGCGCCGATCCACACCAGGTCGTCGTGCCACACCGGGTCGCCCAGCGGATCCTCCGCCCGCCGCTTGGCCAGCACCAGGTCCAGTTTTCCGGCGGCCAGCTGCTCGTGCAGGGTGCCCGAGAGCTCCACCGTCAGTTCCAGGTCGACCTCGGGGTGGTCGTAGCGGAAGCCCTCCAGGATCTCCGGCAGCCGGGTCAGCACGAAGTCCTCCGACGCGCCGAAGCGGAGCCGGCCCCGCACCCGGGTGCCGGTGAAGAACGCCGCCGCCTGCTCGTGCACCTCCAGGATCCGGCGGGCGAAGCCGAGCATCGCCTCGCCGTCCTCGGTCAGCTCGACGGAGTGGGTGTCGCGGGAGAACAGCTGCCGACCGGCCGCGTCCTCCAGTCTGCGCACGTGCTGGCTGACCGTCGACTGGCGCAGTCCCAGGCGGCGGGCCGCCTGGGTGAAGCTGAGCGTGCGGGCCACCGCCAAAAAGGTGCGCAGGTGTGAGGGGTCATACACTCGAACATGTTATCGCGGAACGTGATGACAGTCAGAGTGGTATGCCGGATTCCCGATCACCTCCCGGAGGAGGACGATGGAGAGGGCCCCTCCGGCCCGCGGATAACCCGGCCGCAGCGGCCGCCGTGAGAACCTGACCGACCCGTAAGTGGAGCACCGTGAAACGCCTGAGCCGGCCCCGTCGGATGCCGATCGACCCGTACGTCCTGCTGCTGCTCGGGACGGTGTGCCTCGCCGCGCTCCTCCCGGCCCGGGGGACGGCCGCCGACGTGGCCTCCGGCGCCTCCACGGCGGCGATCGCCTTCCTCTTCTTCCTCTACGGCGCCCGCCTCTCCACCCGCGAGGCCGTCGACGGACTGCGGCACTGGCGCCTCCACGTCACGGTGCTGGCCTGCACCTTCGTGCTCTTTCCCGTGCTCGGTCTGGCCGCCCGCGGCCTCGTGCCCGTACTCCTCACCCAGCCGCTCTACCAGGGCCTCCTCTTCCTGACCCTGGTGCCCTCCACCATCCAGTCGTCGATCGCGTTCACCTCGATCGCCCGCGGCAACGTGCCCGCCGCGATCTGCGCCGGCTCCTTCTCCTCGCTCGTCGGCATCGTCCTGACCCCGCTGCTCGCCGCCGCCCTGCTCGGCAACAGCGGGGGTGGGTTCTCCGCGGACTCGATCGTCAAGATCGTGCTCCAGCTGCTGGTGCCGTTCGTCGCCGGGCAACTGCTGCGTCCCTGGATCGGCGAGTTCGTCAAACGGCACAAGAAGGTCCTCGGCCTGGTGGACCGCGGCTCCATCCTGCTCGTCGTCTACACCGCGTTCAGCGAGGGCATGGTCAAGGGCATCTGGCACCAGGTCAGCGCCGTCCGGCTGGGCGGGCTGCTCGTGGTGGAGGCCGCACTGCTCGCGGTGATGCTCCTGGTGACCTGGTACGGCGCCAAGGCGCTCGGCTTCGCCCGCGCGGACCGCGTCGCCATCCAGTTCGCCGGGTCCAAGAAGTCCCTCGCCTCCGGGCTGCCCATGGCGAGCGTGCTGTTCGGCGCCCACGCCTCGCTGGCCGTGCTGCCCCTGATGCTCTTCCACCAGATGCAGCTCATGGTCTGCGCGGTCATCGCCAAGCGCCGCGCCCACGACCCGCAGGCCCAGGAGCAGCCCGCGCCCCCGGCCGGCCCGGCGGACCGGTCACGGCCGACGGCGGC
>NZ_JBEYFC010000216.1:0-13976 GCF_040634175.1 Streptomyces sp. NPDC007162 | reverse complement strand
TCGGCAAGGGTGCCAACCTCGCCGTTCGCGGCCTCGGCGCCGAAGAGCGCCTTGATCCGGTCGATCGCGATCTGCTCGACCTCGTCGACGTGCTCGCAGCCACCGTAGTAGCGGCGGCCGGGGTAGCCCTCGGCGTACTTGTTGGTCAGCACCGAGCCCTGGGCCTGCATGACCGCGAGCGGTGCGAAGTTCTCGCTCGCGATCATCTCCAGGGTGCCGCGCTGCCGGGCCAGCTCGGCGTCGACCGCCGTCGCGATCTCGGGGTCGAAGTCGTCGAGCGGGGCGGTGAGCACCGCGGTACGGGCCGCTTGCTGGTCGGGGGCGTGGGCAGTCATGAGAACTCCCTGAAGACCTGAGGACCTGGAGACCGACTGGAAGGCGACTGATATATCAAGCTGCTGTTGCGATACGCTAAGAGGACGGATCGGCTCGCGTCAAGGGAGGGCTGCGCGTGACTCAGGGCACCGGGGACGGCGTCGGGCAGGGGGTCGGGCAGGGCGTCGGAACGCTGGCCGATCAGGCCTATCGCGCCATCTCGGACCGGCTCGTGACGCTCCAGATCCGTCCGGGTGAGCCCATCAACGACGAGCGGATCGCCGCCGAACTCGGCTTCGGGCGCACGCCGGTGCGCGAGGCCCTGAAGCGTCTCGAACACGAGCGGCTGATCGTCGCGTACCCCCGACGCGGAACCTTCGCCACCGAGGTGCACATCGCCGACCTCGGGTACATCTCGGAGGTCCGCAGGCGGCTGGAGCCCCTCGCCGCCGACCTTGCGGCCCGGCGCGCCGGCGAGGCCGACCGCGCCGCTCTGGAACGGTTGCTGGCCCGGCTGGCGGACGCGTCCGGCGCCGGCGCCGACCTGATCCGGCTCGACATGACCCTGCACCGCGCCATCTACGCCGCGACCCGCAATCCCTACCTCGAGGACACGCTGGTCAGGTACGACAACCTGGCCACCCGCATCTGGTGCCTGTTCCTCGACCGCCTGCCGGGCCTGGCGGGACACGTACAGGAACACGGCCCCCTGCTGCGTGCCGTCATCGACGGAGACGCCGAGAAGGCGGCGGCGCTGGCCGAGGGGCACGTGGAGGGCTTCGAGAAGGCGATCCGCAGCCTGATCTGACCCTCAGGTCACTGCCACGCACCTATGCCCGCCGCACCCACCGCGACGGCCCGCCATCCCTTCGCCGCCCGCCGCCGCCCGCGTCGGTACCGGTCGAGCCTCCGCGGCACGCTGCCGTGCCGGACCCCGCGCCGCTGCACGTGCGGTCTGCGCCCTGGACGACTCGACCGGGACAGGGCGGTGGCCGGCGAACTCGCGGACGCTTCGGCGGGGCCGTCTCACGGTCGGCGCGGCGGTGCTCAGTACGGCCGGCGCCGCCGTCACCTCGGGCGGCAGGTTGAGCGGGGTGACCATCTGGATCGCCGAGGGGAGGGCCGGGCCGTCGTCCGGCGGCAGGGCCCTGTGGGCACGCATGACGGTCTGGCAGGCGCGCCGGACGTCCACCGCGCAGGTCCGGCCCCGGGCGTCGAAGGCGTCCAGGGTCGCGAGGTTGCCGCCGCCCAAAGAGTAGACGGCCGTGATGTCCAGGTCCCGTTCGAGGGCCGCCGGCACCAGGTCGCGCTGGGTGGCGTCCAGGACCTCACTGTCGTGACCTCCACCAGGCCCCGCCCGGGCGCGTCCAGGCGCATCGCGCTGCGAAAGCCCACCGAGCCACTGTTCCAGCAGGTAGGCGGCGGCGGTGGCGCCGGCCGCGCGGTTGTCGATGCCGACGTAGGCCAGGCGGGCGCTGCGCGGCAGGTCGGTCACCAGGGTGACGACGGGGACGCCCGCCGCGGCCGGCCGTCCGACGGCGGCCGGGTGCAGGGCGGGCACCGCGGGCGGGACGTACTCAGGCGGCGGTGCCGCGCAGTACCGAGCGCAGGTGTTCGGCGCTCGCCCACACGTCCTCGACCGGGCCCTTCTCCCTGGGCTCCTCGGTGAGGATGGTGTCCTGCTCCAGCACGTACCAGCCGTCGTAGCCGCGGGCGGCGAGGTGGCCGACGATGGCCTCGACGTCGACGTCACCGGCGCCCAGCGGCCGGTACATGCCCGCGCGGACCGCGTCGGTGTAGCTGAGGCGGCCGGACTGGACCTTGGCGGCGAGGGCGGCGTCCACGTCCTTCATGTGGGTGTGGGCGATCCGCTCGGGTGCCTGCCGGGTCAGCTCGGCGGGATCGGTGCCGCCGATGAGGAGGTGACCGGTGTCGAGGCAGAGCGAGATCGCCGAGTCCTCCAGGACCCGGCGGACCTCGTCGCCGTTCTCGATCATCGTGCCGACGTGCGGGTGCAGTACGGCCCGCACGCCGCGCTCCGCGGCCAGCGCGGTCAGTCGGTCGAGGTTGGACAGCAGCAGCCGCCAGCCCTCGGCGTCGAGTTCGGGGCGGGAGTCGTAGCCGTCCTGGCCGGTGATGGCCGACAGGACGAGGACCTCGGCGTGGGAGGCGGCGTAACCCTCCAGGAGCTGCTCCGCCTCGGGTAGCGGGTCGTGTCCGGGCACATGCAGCAGCAGCGGGGTGAAGCCGCCCACCGCGTGCAGGTCGTGGTCGGCGAGGACCTTGGCCATCGCGTCGGGGGCCGCGGGCAGGAAGCCGTCGGGCCCGAACTCGGTGGCCGCCAGACCGACCTCGCGCATCTCCTTCAGCACCCGCTCGGGGGTCAACTGGTGGCCCCAGCCGGGTACTTCGCACACGCCCCAGGAGATGGGCGCGCCGGCGATCCGGTTCAGGGAAGGGGTGCTCATGCCGTGGCCTTTCGGTGGTTCCGGTCGGGGTGGTCCAACGGCGAGGCCGTTCACGTGCCCGTAACGCTAGGTCCGCGAGGACGGTCACCGGAACCCCCGAACCAATCAATTGGCCATCATCAAAACCATCATTTTTCCTTCACCGCGGCCGTCGTGTGCAGCGCGTGGTCGACGAAGCGGCGGGCCGCCGGGGGCAGGGTGCGGGAGGTCAGGGAGGCGATGCCGATGTCGCGGGCGGCGCGTACGTCGGTGAGGACGAGGTAGCGGATGGGGAGGTCCGGGTTGGTCTCCGGGGCCGCCGCGGCGTCCGGCGCGGCCGGGATCAGGGAGACCCCGAGCCCGGCCGCGACCAGCCCGCGCAGCGTCTCCACCTCCTCGCCCTCGAAACCGACCAGCGGAGCGAACCCGGCCTGCCGGCACAGGGACTCGGTGACGCTGCGCAGGCCGTAGCCGGGCTTGAGCACGATGAACTGCTCCGCCGCCACCTCGGCGAGCCGGACGCGTCGGCGCTGCGCGAGCCGGTGCCGGGCCGGGACCGCCAGCCACAGGGGCTCGACCAGCAGTCGGCGCCAGGTGATGAGCGGGTGGTGCGGGTCCTTGCCGGTGATGATCAGGTCGGCGGTGGCGTCCAGGAGGTGCTGGGCGAGCCCGTTCTCGTCGGCCTGGTGCAGTTCGAACCGGACGGCGGCGAACCGCTGCCGGAACCCGGTGACCAGCCTCGGTACCAGCCAGGTGCCCAGGGTGTGCAGAAAGGCCAGGGAGACCACGCCGGTGTCCGGGTCGACGATCTCGGCCACGGCCCGCCGGCCCCGGTCGTAGCCGTCCAGCACGGAGTCGACGTACTCCTTGAACACCCGCCCCGCCGGGGTGAGTCGCAGGACCCGGCCGACGCGCTGGAAGAGTTCCGCGCCGACCTCGCTCTCCAGCCTGCGCAGCGCCCGGGAGAGGGCGGGCTGGGTGATGTGGGCGTCGGCCGCGGCCTCGGTGACCGTCACACCCTCGGCCACGGCCCGGAAGGAGCGCAGTACCTCAAGATCCATCGTCCCATTCTCCGCCGCACGGGATGCGACCCGTCCAGGTGCCGGACGCATGACCGGCCGTGACGGATGACTAGTGACCGGCCCCGACCGTTGACTCGTGACCGGCCGGGCCTCTCAGACCGCCTCGACCGGCGGGTACACCGGCTGCCACATGGCCGCCCTGACCCGGTCCTCGATCGTGGCGTCCACCGTCGCACGGGCCACCCCGTCGGCGTCCGCCGCGCGGGCCACCGCCACCGCGACGGCCACCGACGTCTCACGCAGCTGGTCGGTGAGGGGCAGGATCGCCGCCCCCGGGCCGTCGGTCCGCGTCTGGTCCGCGACGGCGTGCGCGGCGGCGACCAGCATCCCGTCGGTGACCCGGGTGGCCCGGGCGACGATCGAACCGAGCCCGAGGCCGGGGAAGACCAGCGCGTTGTTGGCCTGCCCGATCCGGTACACGACCCCGTCCTGTTCGACCGGCCGGAACGGGCTGCCGGTGGCGATCAGCGCACGCCCGTCCGTCCAGGCCAGCAGGTCGGCGGGGACCGCCTCGGCCAGGTCCGTCGGGTTGGACATCGGCAGGATGATCGGGCGCTCGGCGTGCGCGGCCATCGCACGGACGATGTCCTCCGTGAAGGCGCCGCCCTGCCCGGAGGTGCCGATCAGCACCGTCGGCCGGACCCGCTCGACGACCTCGGCCAGCGCGATGCCGCCCACCTTCTCGTCCCGGTGCCAGTCGGCGACCTCGGCGGCCGGGCGGGCGTAGCGGGTCTGGAAGTCGCGCAGGTCGTCCTGGTCCTCGGTGAGCAGGCCGTACCGGTCGACGGCGAAGATGCGGGCGCCGGCCTCGTCGGCGGTCAGCCCGTCGGCGACCATGGCGTCCCGCAGCTGGTCGGCGATCCCGATGCCGGCGGTGCCCGCGCCGAAGACCACCGCACGGTGTTCGCGCAGCGGAGTGCCGCTGGCCTTCACACCGGAGAGCACGGCGGCGAGGTTGACGGCGCCGGTGCCCTGGACGTCGTCGTTGAAGGTGAACTCCTGCGGGCGGTAACGGTCCAGGATGCGGCGGGCGTTGGCGGGACCGAAGTCCTCCCAGTGCAGCAGGGCGTCCGGGAAGAGGCGGCGGGCGGTGGTGACGTAGGCGTCGATGAAGGCGTCGTACGTCTCCCGGTCCACGCGCGGATGCCGGTTGCCGAGGTAGAGGGGGCTCTCCAGGAGCTCCTGGCGGTTGGTGCCGACGTCCAGCATGACCGCCAGGGTGCGGTTCGGGTCGATGCCGGCGGCGGCCGTGTACACCGCGAGCTTGCCCACCGAGATGTCGATGCCGCCCACCCCCCAGTCGCCGATGCCGAGGATCGCCTCGCCGTCGGTGGCGACGATCAGGTCGACGTCGTCCGGGCCGAGGCCGGAGGCGGTGAGCGCGCCCTCGATCTCCTCCGGCGCGTGCACCGACAGGTACACGCCGGCCGGGCGCCGGTACTCGTAGCTGTAGCGCTGGATCGCCCTGCCGACGGTCGGGGTGTAGACGATCGGCAGCATCTCTTCGAGGTGATCGCCCAGCAGCCGGTAGAAGAGCACCTGGTTGCGGTCGTGCAGGGCGGTGAGATTGACGTTCTTGGCCAGGTCCGTCGGCTGCGCCGCGTACTGCTGGTACGCCCGCTCTGCCTGCTGCTCCAGGGTCAGCACCGCGGGCGGCACCAGCCCCACCAGGCCCAGCCTCCGCCGCTCCTCGGGGGTGAAGGCGGTGCCCCGGTTGAGGCGGGGCTGGGAGAGTACGGCGCGTCCACGGGCGGTGGTCTCGATGCGCCCTTCGTCGGCGTTCCACTGGGTGGTCATGCTCGGCTCCTTGTCACTTCCGGCGAATCCGTGCCGTCCACAAGCCTCGGCCGCCGGGAACGCATACGTCCAATGCCTGGAACGGCAGTAGTCCATGAACCACCGGCATGCATGGCGGCCCACCTGCGTGTGCGACGGTCCACCGACGGGTTCCCCGGGCGCAGCGGGTCAGTGGCCCAGCGGGCCGCCGTCCCGCCCTCAGGCCGCCGGGCGGATCAGGCCCGACTCGTAGGCGAAGGTCACCGCCTGTACCCGGGCGCGGGCGCCGATCTTCCCCAGGACGTTGCTGACGTGGGTCTTCACGGTGGTCGGGGCGATGGACAGCCACTGCGCGATCTCGGCGTTGGTCCAGCCGGAGGCCACGGCGATCAGGACGTCGCGTTCGCGCTGGGTGAGGGTGCCGATCCCCGACGTGCGGGGGAGCGGGCGGACGGTGTGCTGCTGGCGGACGGCGTCGATGAGCGCGCGGGTCAGCCCGGGCGTGATGACGGCGTCCCCGGTGGCCACCACTCTGATGGCAGCGGTCAGTTCGGCCGGGTCGGCGTCGTCGAGCAGGAAGCCGGCGGCCCCCGCCCGCAGCGCCGCCCAGGCGTCGGGCTCCCGGTCGGCCGCGGTGAGCACCAGCACCCGGGTGGCGAACGGCTCCTCGCCGCGGAGCCCCGGGGTGCGGGTGTGGCCGGCCGGGCGGGTGACGCGCCGGATGGTGTCGATGGCGTCCGCCCGGGACAGCCTGCTGTCCATCACGACGACGTCGGGACGGAGCGCGGCGCTCGCACGGATCGCCTCGTCCCCGTCCGCCGCCTCCCCGACGACCGTCAGGCCCGGCTCTGCGGTCAGCAGCATGCGCAGGGCGAGGCGCTGGAGTGACTGGTCGTTGACGACGAGTACGGAGACGGTCTTGTCCCTGCGGGGTTCCACGCGAGGTTCCATGCGAGGTCCGTTCCCTGAACGAAACAGTTTCGTTCACATGCTACGCCCGCAAGCGCCGTCCCGGGAGAGTGGGCCTGCTCACTCGGCTCCTCGCCTTCGCGTCGGTCGAGCCGGCCGAGTCGACGAGGGTCCGGCTCAGGTCGCGGGTCGCGGCGACGACCGCGCTGCGGGTCGACGCCGGGGAAGCGGGTGTCCCGGAGCGGAAGCTGGACGAGGGGGTCCCGGACGGCACCGCCGACTTCGCGGAACTGACCGTGCTGGTACGGGCTGGTGCGGGACGACGGAACCGATGCGGCGCCGGTCCCGCAGTACCTGACGCGGGCGACGCCGGCCGATCCCGGAACGGTGCCGCAGCGGTCGCGGGTCTAGCGCAGCCCTGGGCCGGGTGTGCCGGATACGGGCCCGCGTCCTTGGAGGGGCGCGTCCGTGCGCAGGGCGTCGAGAAGGTCCACTCTGTTGGTCGTGATCGAGTCGACGTTCATGTCCAGCAAGCGGCGCAGGGAGCGGCGGGTGTCCGGGGTCCAGCAGGAGACCAGGTGGCCCGTGCGGTGGACGTGTTCCGTCAGGGCGTGGTCGAGCAGGGTGAAGCGGTAGTTGAGGTACCGGGGGCGGATCGCGGCCAGGAGCGCGGGGCGGGCCGGGGCCAGCGTCGTGCGGGTCAGCGCGATCTCCGCCGCCGTGTCCGCCGCGCGCACCGCCAGCATCGCCGGCGCGGCCCCCGTGTAGTAGACGCGGTCCGTCGCACCGCACTCCCGGGCCACGGCCACGATCCTGGCCACCGCCCGCTCGCTCGGGTCCCCGGGCAGGTCGATCATCACCCGGCCGCCCTCCGTGGCCGCCAGTGCCTCGGCGAGGGTCGGGACGCCGCCCGCCGTGAGACCGCGAACCTCGTCGGCCGACAGGGCGTTCAGCGGGCGGTCGTGTGCCCACAGCCGCTTGAGCGTGGCGTCGTGCAGGAGGACGGGGACGCCGTCACGGGTGAGGCGTACGTCGATCTCCACCGCGTCCGCGCCCCGGCGGAGCGCGGAACGCAGCGAGTCGAGCGTGTTCTCACGGAAACGGTAGGGGTCGCCGCGATGGGCCACGGCGGTCACGGTCTGCATGAGCCCATGCTCTCAGGGCCCGCCAGGAGACCGCCGGGGGTCGGTCGCGGTCCGGTCGGTGAGCCGGTGGGCGATTCGGCAGTGGTTCGTCAGGGGGCGAGCCACGCCTTCGTGTACGCGTCGATCTCGGCCGAGATCCTCGCCTTGCCCGGCCGGTCCAGGAAGGACGCCTCCACCGCGTTCTTGGCGAGGTCGGCGATGCCGTTCTCGTCCAGGCCGAGGAGGCGGGCGGCGACGACGTACTCGTTGTTCAGATCGGTGCCGAACATCGGCGGGTCGTCGGAGTTGACCGTGACCAGGACACCGGCGTCCACGAAGGCCCTGATCGGGTGCTCTTCGAGGGTGCGGACCGCACGCGTGGCGATGTTGGAGGTCGGGCACACCTCCAGCGCGATCCGGTGCTCGGCGAGGTGCGCGAGGAGCTTCGGGTCCTGCGCGGAACTGGTGCCGTGGCCGATGCGCTCGGCGTGCAGTTCGACCAGGGAGTCCCAGACCGTTCCGGGACCGGTGGTCTCACCGGCGTGCGGGACGGAGTGCAGACCGGCCGCGACCGCCTGGTCGAAGTACGGCTTGAACTGCGGCCGGGGCACCCCGATCTCGGGACCGCCGAGACCGAACGAGACCAGGCCCTCCGGGCGGAGCCGGTCGTCGGTGGCGAGCCGTACCGTCTCCTCGGCGGCCTCCAGACCCGCCTCGCCGGGAATGTCGAAGCACCAGCGCAGCACGGTCCCGAACTCGGCCTCGGCCGCCTTGCGCGCGTCCTCGATCGCGTCCATGAAGGCCCGCGCGTCGATGCCGCGCCGGGTGGACGAGAACGGGGTGATCGTCAGCTCCGCGTAGCGCACCTGCTGGCGGGCCAGTTCGCGGCCCACCTCGTAGGTGAGCAGGCGGACGTCCTCGGGGGTGCGGATCAGGTCGACGACCGACAGGTAGACGTCGATGAAGTGCGCGAAGTCCGTGAACGTGAAGTAGTCGACCAGCGCCTCGGGATCGGTGGGCACCTTGGAGTCGGGGTGCCGGGCGGCCAGTTCCGACACGATGCGGGGGGAGGCGGAGCCGACGTGGTGGACGTGCAGTTCGGCCTTGGGCAGTCCGGCCACGAAGGCGTGCAGGTCGCGCAAGGCGGCGGGTTCGGCGTGGCGGTCGGTCAAGGGTTCCTCCCCGGAACGGCGCGGGGGGCCGCCTGCGGCGGCGGTACGGCCGTGAGCCGGCTCCCTGCGCGGTGATCGGCTGATCAGTGGTTCGGGGTCATCGTAGGCCGGACCGGCGTTCGCCATGACCGGGCCTTAGCATGACGGGCGGCACGCGTGCGGGAGAGGGGACATCGACAGATGGCTGACGAGGCGCCTGAGGCTCCGAGGATAAGGCTGGACAAGGGCGCGGAAGCGGCGGAGCGGGCCGGGCAGGCGGCGGACGACGCGGTGACCGGCGACGCCTCGCGGCGATGGGCCGCCCCCGCGCCCACGGGCGGCCCCGGTGGGACGGTGCTGTCCATCGGGCCGGACACCCCGGGGGCACCGGCACCGTCGGTCCACGACCAGCGGACGGTCGCCGCACCACCGGACACCCAGCCTCCGCTCGCCCCGACGCCTCAGCAGGGGGCCAATCCCTTCGCCGCACCGACCGCCCCGCCCCCCAACCCCTTCGCCCCGCCGTCCCCCACCCCTCCGGTGTCCGCCACCAACCCCTTCGCGGCGCCCGTCGCCCACGCCGCCCCGCATCCCAGTGCGCCGCCGGCCCCTCCGCTCGGCGCGGCCGTGCCTCCGCCGCCCATAGCCCCTGACGGGCCCGGGCAGGTGCCGTACGGCTACCCCGGCGCGCCGGCTTTCGGCCCGGTGCCCGCGGGCCCGGGCTACGGGTATCCCGGGCCGCCGCTGCCGTCGTATCCGGGTGGGCCCGGAGGGTACGGCGGCTGGCCCGGTATGCAGGCCGCGCCCGACAACGGGATGGGCACGGCCGCCATGGTCACCGGGATCATCAGTGCCATCGGGTTCTGTCTGGCGCCGGTCGCACTGGTGACCGGGGTGCTGGCGATCGTCCTCGGCATCCTCGGGCGGGCGCGGGTCAGGCGGGGAGAGGCCACGAACCCCGGGCAGGCGCTCGCGGGGATCATCTGCGGGTCGGCGGGGCTGGTGCTGGCCGCCGCGTTCATCGCACTGATCGTCTTCGCCGGGACGCACCACTAGGCAGCGGTCGGGGTGCGGGGGCGGCGGGGACCGGTCGCGCCCGCGCGGCGGAGCGGCACACAGATACAGCCCCGCGCCCCTCAGGCGGGACCGGTTCCGCCCGTCAGCAGCCGCTCTCTCGCCTCCATCAGCGCGAACCCCAGAAGGTTCGCCCCCTTCCAGCGCTCCGGGTCTTCCGCCCCCGCATCCGTCGCCGCCAGCCCGATCCCCCACACCCGGTCCACCGGGCTCGCCTCCACCAGGACACGGTCGCCCGTGCCCAGCAGGAAGTCCCGCAGTCCGGCGTCGGCCGCGAACTTGTGCACGCTGCCCTCGGTCACGATCCCCAGGCGCTCCCGCTGCCAGGCCGCCTCGTCGAAGCCCCGGACCAGTCGGCCGGCCTTCTTCGCCTCGGCGGGATGCGCGGCCGCCAGCACCCGGCGCTCCGCCTCCGCGTCCGCGAAAAGCCTCGCCTTGGCCGCCATCATCCAGTGCTCGGCGGTCGCGTACTCGACACCGCCGACCACGAAGGGTGACGGCCACCACTGGCTCAGACAGCTCGCCGAGACCCGGCCGTCCGGTCGCGGCCGGTGCCCCCAGAAGTGCAGGTACTTGATCCTGGCCCCCGCCCGGACCGCCCTGATCAGGGCCTCCACAGAATCGATCTTCGCCATGCACGCCAGTCTGGCAGGCACCACTGACACTCCGTCCTCCCTTTTCCGTTCCCACTCGACACCTGGTCGACAGATTCCGTCGCGTAACCAAAAGGCAACAACGGAATCACTTGTTGGACTCCCCTTGCTCTGTCAGGATCGGCAGTCAAATCGAGCTGGAGCTACGCCACCCGCCTCTCGGGGCGGGCGCACGGCGGAGGAGAAGCGACATGGACAACCCGGGCACCGCCACCCCGGAGACCTTCCCCGCGCAGGAGCGGCTCGCCGGCGGCGCGCAGTACATCGCGGGACGGTTCGCCAAGGGCACGTCGGGCCGTACGCACGCCGTCGTGGACCCGGCCACCGGCGCGGACGTGTACACCTACGAGCTGGCAGGCACGGCGGACGTGGACGCGGCGGTCGCCGCCGCACGGGACGCCTTCCCCGGCTGGGCGGGGGCGACCCCCGGCGAGCGGTCCGACGCGCTGCACCGGTTCGCCGCCGTGCTCGCCGACCGCGCCGAGGAGTTCGCCCGGGCCGAGTCGCTCCAGTGCGGCAAGCCGCTGAAGCTGACGCGCGAGTTCGACGTGCCGGGGACCATCGACAACACCGCGTTCTTCGCGGGCGCCGCCCGGCACCTCCAGGGGCAGGCGGCGGCGGAGTACTCGGGCGACCACACGTCGTACATCCGCCGTGAGGCCATCGGGGTCGTCGGGTCGATCGCACCCTGGAACTATCCGCTCCAGATGGCCGCCTGGAAGATCCTCCCGGCGATCGCCGCCGGCAACACCGTCGTGCTCAAGCCGGCCGAGCTCACCCCGCTCACCTCGCTGCTCTTCGCCGAGGCCGCCACCCTCGCCGGGATCCCCGACGGTGTCGTCAACATCGTCACCGGCACCGGCAAGGAGGCCGGTGAGCACCTCGTCGGGCACCCCGACGTCGCCATGACCTCCTTCACCGGCTCCACCGGCGTCGGGAAGCGGGTCGCCGAGATCGCCACGGCGACCGTCAAGCGGCTCCACCTGGAGCTGGGCGGCAAGGCGCCCTTCGTGGTCTTCGACGACGCCGATCTGGAGGCGGCCGTCCACGGGGCGGTGGCCGGGTCCCTCATCAACACCGGGCAGGACTGCACGGCGGCCACGCGCGCCTACGTGCAGCGGCCGCTCTACGACGCCTTCGTGGAGCGGACGGCCGCGCTGATGGAGACCGTCCGGCTCGGCGACCCGTTCGCTCCCGGTACCGACCTCGGGCCGCTGATCTCGCACGCCCAGCGGGACCGGGTCGCCGCCTTCGTGGAGCGGGCGCGCGGCTACGCGCGCGTGGTGACCGGCGGCGAGCCACCGCAGGACGAGCTCAGGAGCGGCGCCTACTACCGGCCCACCCTCGTCGCCGACGCGCCGCAGGACAGCGAGATCGTCCAGGCCGAGATCTTCGGTCCTGTGCTGGTCGTCCTCCCGTTCGACACGGATGATGAGGGCATCCGGCTGGCCAACGACACCCCGTACGGACTGGCCGCCTCCGCGTGGAGCGGCAGTGTCTACCGGGCCAACCGCGCGACCCGTGAGATCAAGGCGGGGTGTGTGTGGGTCAACGACCACATCCCGATCATCAGCGAGATGCCGCACGGCGGCTACAAGGCGTCCGGCTTCGGCAAGGACATGTCGGCGTACTCGTTCGAGGAGTACACCCAGGTCAAGCACGTAATGTTCGACAACACGGCGGTGGCTCGGAAGGACTGGCACCGCACGATCTTCGGGGACCGATAGTCACACCTCCGGCCGCTCGGTGAACGGCCGTCTTCCCGAAAGGGCATCAAGCGCATGAGGCAGTACGAGCCCGACCGCCCGACCCCGGTCGAAACGGCCGCGATACGGCGCAGCCTTCGCACCGGCCGGGCCGCCCTGGCCCGCCGTTCGTTCCTGGGCGGCGCGCTCGCGGTGGGCGGCGTCGGGGCGCTGAGCGCCTGCGGCATCCCCGCGGCCGGCAAGACCCAGGGCGGAGTCTCCGCCGACGACCACTCGGCCAAGGAGAAGGTGGTCAACTTCTCCAACTGGCCCGAGTACATCGACGTGGACGACAGCGGGAAGACCCACCCCACGCTGGACGAGTTCCGCAAGCGGACCGGCATCACCGTCAAGTACACCGAGGACATCAACGACAACGACGAGTTCTTCGGCAAGGTCCAGCCGCAGCTCGCCGCCGGCCAGGACACCGGCCGGGACCTGATCGTCCTCACCGACTGGCTGGCCGCCCGGATGATCCGGCTCGGCTACGTCCAGCAGCTGGACGCGTCCAACCTGCCGCATGCCTTCGCCAACCTGTCGGACCAGTTCCGCAGCCCCGACTGGGACCCCGGCCGCGCCTACTCGTACCCCTGGCAGGGCATCTCGACCGTCGTCGCCTTCAACAAGAAGGCGCTGAACGGCGTCGAGGTGAAGTCGGTCTCCGACCTGCTCGACAACCCCGCGCTCAAGGGCCGGGTCGGCCTGCTGACGGAGATGCGGGACACCGTCGGCATGACCATGCTCGACATGGGCATCGATCCGGGGAAGTTCGGCGACGACGACTACGACTCGGTGATCGCCCGCCTGCAGAAGGCCGTCGACAAGGGGCAGATCCGCCGCTTCACCGGCAACGACTACACCTCGGACCTCAGCAAGGGCGACCTGGCCGCCTGCGTGGCCTGGGGCGGCGACATCGTGCAGCTCCAGGCCGACAACCCGGACGTCGCCTACGTCATCCCGGACAGCGGCTACATGACGTCGACCGACAACATGATGATCCCCAACAAGGCGCGTCACAAGACGAACGCCGAACGGCTCATCGACTTCTACTACGAGCCCCAGCCGGCCGCGGAACTCTCGGCCTACGTCAACTACGTCAGCCCGGTTTCGGGCGTGCAGCCGTACCTCGCCAAGATCGACAAGGGGGCGGCGAGCAACCCGCTGATCGTTCCCGACAAGGCCATGCAGGCCAAGTCCCATGCCTTCCGGGCCCTCAGCTCGAAGGAAGAGACGGCCTACCAGCAGAAGTTCGCGAAGCTCACAGGGGCGTGACGACACCATGACGAAAGACAGCAGCGGCGACGTCCGCCTCACCGGCATCGGCAAGACCTACGACAACGGCTTCACCGCCGTGCAGCCGATGGACCTGACCGTGCCGCAGGGCTCCTTCTTCGCCCTCCTCGGCGCCTCGGGCTGCGGAAAGACCACCACCCTGCGCATGATCGCGGGCCTGGAGGAGCCGACCAGCGGCACCGTGCACCTCGGCGACCAGGACGTCACCCATCTGCCGCCCTACAAGAGGCCGGTGAACACGGTCTTCCAGTCCTACGCCCTCTTCCCGCACCTGGACATCTTCGAGAACGTCGCCTTCGGTCTGCGCCGGCGCGGCATCAAGAGCGATGTGCGCACCGCGCTGGACCGCCGCGACATCGTGCTCGCCGATACCGGCGCCGGCAAGATGTGGATGTCCCGCCTCTACC
>NZ_JBEYFC010000215.1:0-14006 GCF_040634175.1 Streptomyces sp. NPDC007162 | reverse complement strand
AATCCCGTCACCGTCACCGTGGCCTATCACGTGCTGCCGGGTCGTGAAGGCGACTTCCACTCGTGGGGGTGGGCCATGCTGGGCGCGAGCGCCCGTCAGCCGGGGTTCCTCGGTGGTGGCGTCCTGGTCGACGAGGAGGCGGAATGGCATGTCGTGTATCGCTTCGCCACCGAGGAGTCGGCGCTGGCCTGGGAGAACTCCCTGGACCGGGGGCAGTGGGAGATCCGCACGGACGGTATCGCCCGCCCCACCGGGCGCCGTAGCGTCCGGGGGTCGAAGGAGTGGTTCGACGCGCTGAACGGGCCGCCGCCCGCACCGCCGCCGCCCGCTCCCCCGGCCAAATGGAAACTGTGGTTCATCAACATGAGCGCGGTGTTCCCACCGGTTCTGCTCTTCAATATCGTCGTGCTGCCCTATCTCGGCGGCGTCAATCCGCTCGTTCGCACCCTGGTGCTCTGCCTCTGCGTGACCGCGCTTGTCACCTGGATTCTCATGCCGCGGTTGCAGCGTTTCTTCAAGAAATGGCTGTACCCGCCGCTCCAGGCGCTGCGCGGGCGGCACAAACGACGGGCCGCCTAGGCCCGGGAACGATCCGAGGGAGGTGGGCGGGTGAAGACCCTGCTCATCGACAATTACGACTCGTACACCTACAACCTGTTCCAGTTGATCGCCGAGGTCAACGGCGAGGAACCGGTGGTGGTCCGCAACGACGACGGGGACGGCGCACTTTCCCGGCTCGCGGGGTTCGACAACGTGGTGGTGTCCCCGGGGCCCGGGCACCCGGGGAACAGCCGTGACTTCGGCATCAGTGCCCGGGTGATCGCCGGGGCCACGGTGCCCGTGCTCGGGGTGTGCCTGGGCCACCAGGGCATCGCGCTCGGCGAGGACGCCCGGGTGGTGGCCGCCCCGCAGCCCCGGCACGGACACCTGAGCAGAGTGCGGCACGACGGCCGGGACCTGTTCGAGGGGCTGCCCCAGGACTTCACGGCCGTGCGCTACCACTCCCTCGCGGTGTACGAGCCGCTGCCCGCCGCCCTGGAGGCCACCGCCTGGGCCGAGGACGGCGTCCTGATGGGCCTGCGCCACCGCGAACGGCCGCTGTGGGGCGTGCAGTTCCACCCTGAGTCGGTGCTCACCGAGTACGGCCACCGCATGCTGGTGAACTTCCGCAACCTGACGGCCCGCCGCGCCCGCCGGGCGCGTTCCAAGAACACCGCCGTCCCGCCGGCCGAGGCGGCGGTCCCCCGGCCGAGGCCCGGGGCCCACGCGGTGAGCGAAGAAGGCACGGCCGTCGCCTCCGCTTCGAGGCACTCGGGCCGGACGACCGGACCCCGGCCCGGCACGACCATCCCCCGCCCCCGCCGGGGCGACGGGCCCGCGTACCGGCTGCACACCCGCCAGATCGCCGGTGCCGTCGACACGGAGGCCGCCTTCGGCCGGCTCTTCGCCGCCTCGGCCCGCTCCTTCTGGCTGGACAGCTCCCTCGTCGAGCAGGGACGCTCGCGGTTCTCGTTCCTCGGTGACGACAGCGGTCCGCTCGCCGAGTTCGTGCGGTACGACGTGACGGCCGGGCGGTGCGAGGTGGAACGGACCGGGCGGCCGCCGCGCAAGGTGTCGGCGAGCGTCTTCGACTACCTGAAGCGACAGCTGACCAGCCGCCGGGTGGACGCCGGCGACCTGCCCTTCGACTTCACCGGCGGCTATGTCGGCTACTTCGGCTACGAGACCAAGGCGGACTGCGGCTCCCCGAACAGGCACAGGGCCGACACCCCGGACGCCTGCTGGCTGTTCGCCGACCGGCTGCTCGCCGTGGACCACGAGGAGGACGTCACCTACGCGGTCTGCCTGGCGGAGGACACCCCGCAGGCCGCCCGGGAGGCCGAGGAGTGGCTGGAGACCGTACTGGCCCAGCTCACCTTCCTGGCCCCGGGCGCCGGCCGGCCGGCCCCGCCCGCCGCCGAGGCGCCCGACCTGGAGGCCGCCGAGCCCTGGCTGCTGCGCGACCGGGCCGGCTACCTCGCCGACATCGAGGCCTGCCGACGGGAACTGCGGGCCGGCACCAGCTACGAGGTGTGCCTGACCAACGCGGCCCGGCTGCCCGCCCCGGCCGACCCCTACGCCTTCTACCGGGAGCTGCGCCGCGTCAACCCGGCGCCGTACGCGGCCTTCCTGCGGTTCGGCGACCTGGACGTGGCCGGTTCCTCGCCGGAGCGGTTCCTGCGGATCACCCGGGACGGGGTGGCCGAGGCCAGGCCCATCAAGGGGACCGCGCCGCGCGGGGCGACCCCGTTCGAGGACGAGCGGCTGCGGGACGCGCTGGCGGCGGACGCCAAGACCCGCGCCGAGAACCTGATGATCGTCGACCTGCTCCGCAACGACCTGGGCCGGGTCTGCCGTACCGGAACCGTGCGGGTGCCCCGCCTGATGGCCACCGAGTCGTACGCGACCGTGCACCAGCTGGTGTCGACGGTGACCGGGCGGCTGCGGGCCGGGACGGACGCCGTGGACTGCGTGCGGGCCTGCTTCCCGGGCGGGTCGATGACCGGGGCCCCGAAGCTGCGCACGATGGAGATCATCGACTCTTTGGAGACCGCGGCCCGGGGCGTGTACTCGGGGGCGCTCGGCTACCTCGGGTGCAGCGGCGGGGCCGACCTCAACATCGTGATCCGGACGGCGGTGCTGGCGGGCGGCCGGATGCAACTGGGCGCGGGCGGGGCGATCGTCCTGGACTCCGACCCGGCCGCCGAGTACGACGAGATGCTGCTGAAGACCGCCGCGCAGATGCGCGCGCTGCGGGAGCACACGACGGCCGCGGCGGACGCCGTGCAGGAGGCCGCCCGATGACCCGGGCCCCCGCCGTCACGGCGACCGCCAACCTCGCCGCCCGGCTCACCGACCGCACCGAGCGGCACGGCTGGGGCGACCGGGCCGCGTTCCACCAGGGCCACCGTGTCTTCACCCACGGCGAGGTGCACGACCTCGGGGCGCGGGCCGCCACGGTCCTCGCCGGGCACGGCGTCGGCCCCGGCGACCGGGTGTTGCTCGCGCTGCCCGACTCGATCGCCTGGGTGGTGGCCTTCCTCGCCGTCGCCCGGCTCGGCGCGGTCGCCGTCCTGGTCAACCCCGAACTCCCGGCGGCCGACCACGCGTTCATGGCCGCCGACACGGAGGCGGTGCTGTGTCTGACGGGCCCCGGTCTGGAGGACCGCTTCCCCGGACGGGTCCGCCTCGGCGCCGACCAGTTGCTCGCGCTCGCCCCCGCGGCCGGCCCCACCCCCGCCCACCCGGTCGACGCGGACAGCCCGCTGTACGTCCAGTACACGTCCGGGACGACGGGCAGGCCCAAGGGCGTCGTCCACACGCACGCCCACCCGGCCGCGTACCACGACCTGATCGGACGGCGGCTGCTCGGCGTCACCGAGGACGACGTGACCCTGTCGGTGTCCAAGCTGTACTTCGCGTACGGCTTCGGGAACGCCTTCGTCTTCCCGCTCTTCTCGGGGTCCAGTGCCGTCCTGGTGGACCGGCGTCCGCACCCGGCCGCCGTGGACGAGCTGGTCGCCCGGCACCGGGTGACCCTGCTGTACTCGGTGCCGTCCGCGTACGCGGCGCTGGTCGCCGACCGGGGCAGCGGGCACCAGGCCTGCTTCGCCTCGGTGCGGGCCGCGGTGTCGGCCGGCGAGGGACTGCCCGCCGGGCTCGGCGACCGGGTCACGGAGCTGCTCGGCGCACCGGTCCTCGAACAGATCGGCTCCACCGAGGCCGGGCACGCCTTCTGCGCCAACAGTGTGGCCCACAACCACCCCGGGACGGTGGGCCGTCCGGTGCCCGGCTTCGAGGTGGAGCTGCGCGACCGCGACGGACGTCCGGTGCCCGACGGGCACGAGGGCGAACTGTGGGTGCGCGGGCCGACGGTGACACCCGGCTACCTCAACCGGCCGGAGGAGACCGCGCGCACCCTGGTCGGCGGCTGGCTGGCGACCCACGACCGGGCGGTGCGCGAACCCGACGGCGCCTACCGGCACCTGGGGCGCAGTGACGACATGGAGATGGTCGGCGGGATCACCGTCTCCCCGCTGGAGGTGGAGGCGGTGCTGCGCACCCATCCGGCGGTGCGCGAGGTCGCGGTGGCGGCCGTACCGGACGGCACCGGCGCCGTCCGGCTGCGCGCCTTCGTCGTACCCGCCGGCACCCCGGCGCCCGCCGGGCTCCAGGAGGAGCTCCTGGCGCTGGCGCGGGAGCGGCTGGCCGCGTTCAAGGTGCCGCGCAGCATCAGCCTGCTGCCGTCCCTGCCCCGGACCCCGACCGGGAAACTCCGCCGCCACCTGGTCCGCCGGGGCGCGTGGTGACCATGACTGAAAGGACCGTCTCCATGCAGGAGTCCCTCATCGGCGACCGGGGTTTCTACCTGGGCCCGCTGTTCCGGCGGGCCGCCGAGCGGCACGGCGGGGTGTTCGTCACCCTGGACCGGCCCCTGGACACCCACCCGGACCTCGGCGTCCGGCTCAGCTACCGCGAACTGGCCGACGCCGTCGACGAGTTGTCCGCGCGGCTGTGGGCGGCCGGGGTGCGGCCCACCGAGCAGGTCGTCGTCCACAAGACGGACAACGTCGACATCGTGCTGCTGACCTGTGCCGTCTCCCGGATCGGCGCGGTGCCCGTGCTGCTCTCGCCCACCCTGGCCGGCGAGGTGGTCGGCAAGCTGCTCGCCCGACTCCGGCAGCCGTGGCTGGTCACGGACGCGGCGCAGCTCGCCGGGCTGGAGACCGGGGGCCTGGTCCGGCAGACCCTCACCGTGGACAGCGTGCCCGGGGTGGTGTCCCTGCCGGAGCACGCGGGTGCCGAGGTCCCGGCGCCGGTCCGGCTGCACCCCCGCGAACCCTCCCTGATCACCCACAGCTCCGGTACCACCGGGGTCCCCAAACTCGCCGTGCACTGCCCGCAGTCCATGTGGAACCGCCTGCTGCCGCAGCAGGCGATGGGCTGGCCCACGCGGGGCGAGGTGGCGGCGCTGCACATGTCGTTCGTGCACTCGCGCTTCTACCATCTGCTCGGCGTGCTGCTGCACTTCGGCAGCCCGCTGCTGCTGATCACCGACCCGGACCCGGCGAGGGTCGGCCCGATGCTGGCCCGGCACCGCCCCGGCATCGTCGAGACCCACCCCAACACCTTCGTGCTGTGGGAGGAGCTCGCGGACGCCCCCGGCGCCCCGCTGTCCCGCGTCAGGTCGTACGGCTCGACGTTCGACGCGATCCACCCGCGCACGGTACGGCGGCTCCTGGACGCCTCGAAACGCCGCAGCCCGTGGCTGATCCAGCTGTACGGGCAGAGCGAGACCGGTCCGGTCGCCTTCCAGTGGTTCACCCGCAGGAGCGTGAGCCGGGCGGACGGACGGCGGGTCGGGATCGGGATACCGGGCTTCACCCGGGTCCGGGTCACCGGCCCCGACGGGCAGTCCGCCGCACCCGGCGTGCCCGGCCGGATCGAGGCCCGCACCCGGGGCCGCATCCTCACCTACCTCGGCGCCCGCGAGCAGTACGAACGCCAACTCGACGGTGAGTGGTGGCAGATGGGCGACATGGGGTACCGCAGCCGGCTGGGCGCGCTGTACCTGATCGACCGGGAGATCGACCGGATCGACTCCGTGCACAGCAACCTGGAGGTCGAGGACACCCTCATGGACCGGCTGGAGGAACTGCGTGAGGTGGTCATCGTGCCGGGTGCCGACCGGGAGCCCGTCCCGGTGGTGTGCGTGCGCGGCGAACAGCCGCTGGACCCGGATCGCTGGCGGGCGGCGACCGCCGACCTGCCGGCGATGGCCCAGCCGCGGCAGTGGCGGTTCGAGGAGCTGCCGATGACCGCGACCTGGAAGGTGAAGCGGGTGGAGATCACCCGGATGCTGGCGGCGGGTGTGCGCGCGTGACGCCGGTGGTGGTGGTCGGCGCCGGGCCGGTGGGTCTGTCGGCGGCGCTCGCGCTGCGCGCGCACGGCCTGCCGGTGCTGCTCCTGGAGGCGGACCCCGAGGGCCGCGAACGGCCGGGCAGCCGGGCCCTGTTCGTGCACCGCGAGACCCTGGCGCTGCTGGACGCGATGCGGCCGGGGCTGGCCGGACGGATCACCGACCACGGCCGGACCTGGCACACCCGGCGGACCCTGTACCGGGGGCGGGAGGTGTACTCCCGCACCTTCCCGCCCCCTTCCGGAAGGCCGCCCTTCACCAGCCTGCGCCAGGTGGACACCGAGCGCTTCCTGCGGGACGCGTGCACGGAGGCGGGTGTGGAGTTCCGGTGGGACGCCCGGGTGACCGGTGTCCGCACCACCGCCTCGGACGTCACCTTGAGCTGTGCGGACGGGCGGGAGCTGACCTGCGGCCACGTCATCGCCGCGGACGGCGCCCGGTCCGCCGTCCGGGCCGGGCTCGGCATCCCCATGGAGGGCACGCACGGCGACGGTTTCCACGTGGTCGTCGACGTGGCCGACCGGCCGGGCGCGGAGCTGCCGCTGGAGCGGGTCTTCCACTACGAGCACCCGGGCGCCGGCGGCCGCAGCGTCATGCGGGTGCCCTTCACCGGAGGCTTCCAGGTCGACCTCCAGTGCCACGCCGGGGACCGGCCGGAGGAGTTCGGCACCGAGGAGGCCGTCCGCCGCTGGCTGCCCGGGGTGGTGGGCGAGGGGTACGGGGACAGCATCCTGTGGGTGTCGACGTACCGCTTCCTGCGCAAGGTCGCGGCCTCCTTCACCGACCCGCACGAGCGGGTGCTGCTGGTCGGGGAGGCCGCGCACCTGTTCCCGCCGTTCGGGGCGCGCGGCATGAACAGCGGGATCGCCGACGCGGCGGCGGCGGCCGACGCGGTCGCGGCGAAGACGGCGGACGCGGTGGACGGGTTCGCGGAGGTGCGGCGGGCCGCCGCGCTCTTCAACAGCGCGGCGGCCGGGACCGCTCTGGACCATCTGCGGCCCCGGCGGCGGATCGTACGGCTGCGGCAGCGTGCGGCGGCGGTGCTGGCGCCCGTCGTGCCGTCCTGCGGATCCTGGCTGGAGCACGCCCCGTACGGGCCACGGAACGGGGCGCCGGCGCTGGCCGGCCGGAAGTACTGAGCCGGAAGTACTGAGGAGGAGCGCATGGGCAGCCGGGTGACCTTCGGTGAAGGGCTGTTGACGTGGTCAGCGGCCGGCGGGCTGCGGCCCGCCGAGGACGCGGGACCGGGCGGGCGGCTGCTCGTCGCCGACTCCTGGCTGGTCCGGGACGGCCGGGTGCGCGCCCTGGACCGGCACCGGGAGCGTTTCCTGCGGTCCTGCGGCGAGTGCGGCGGGCCGCCGCTGCCCCGGCTGCTGGAGTTCTGGCAGGCGATGACGGCCGCGCTGCCCCGCACCGGCGAGTGGTTCCCCCGCGTCGAACTCGCCCGCGGGCCGGGAGAGCTGCGGCTGCGGCTGCGGCACGCGCCGCCGCTCGGGTCCGAGGTGCGGGTGTGGGCGACCGGCCAGTCGGACCCGCGGACCGTCCCGCGCCGCAAGGGGCCGGACCTGGACACCCTGGCCCGGGTGCGGGGCCGGGCGGTCGGCGCGGGCGCCGAGGAGGCGGTGCTGGTCGCGCCCACCGGGCTCGTGCTGGAGGCGGCCACGGCGAGTGTGCTGTGGTGGGAGGACGGCACCCTGTGCCTGCCCTCGCCGCGGCTGCCCGTACTGCCCGGGGTGACCGTCGCGCTGCTCCAGGAGCGGGCGCTGCGCACGGGCGTCCCCGTCGCCCACCGGGACCGGACCCTGCCCGAGCTGGACGGCCGTGAGGTGTGGCTGGTCAACGCGCTGCACGGGATCAGGCCGGTCGCGCGGTGGATCGGCGAACCCCTGCGGGCGGCACCGGCGGCTCGCGCGGCGGAATGGCGGGGGTGGCTGGACGACCGCATGGAGCCGCTGCCGGAAAACTGAGAAAAACCCGCGGACACCGCGGACGCGCCGGGCCGAATACGATCCGATTCGACCCGGCGCTTTCCGGTGCCTGAATTTATTCGGCGTCGCCGGAATTACTTCTGCTTGGCCTGGTAGGCCCCCGGCGCCATTCGGGTGGCGATGGCGATCCGGTTGTAGGCGTTGATGACGGTGGCCGCCCAGATGAGGGCCGCGACCTGGGCCTCGTCGAAGACGGCGGCGGCCTCGGCGTAGACCGCGTCCGGGACCCGGTCGTCGGCGACGAGGGTCACGGCCTCGGTCAACGCCAGGGCGGCGCGCTCCCGTTCGGTGAAGAAGGGGGTCTCCCGCCAGGCGTTGAGCGCGTAGATGCGCTGCTCGGTCTCGCCCTGGGCACGGGCGTCCTTGGTGTGCATGTCGAGGCAGAAGGCGCAGCCGTTCAGCTGGGAGGCGCGGATTCTGACCAGTTCCAGGAGTTCCGGTTCCACCTTGGCGTCCTGGGCCGCGGCGACGGCGGCGGCATGCAGGGAACCCATCGCCGAGGAGACGTCAGGGGTGATTTTCTTGAGGGCCACACGGGAAATCTGATCGCCATTGCTCATGGGTGAGACTCTAGCTTCCCTTATTGAATTACGGGGACCGTTGTCCGTGAATTCAGGCGCCGCTGATCACAGTCGGGTCGGACAGCACCGCGCACAGGGTGTCCAGCGCACCGGACCAGGCGTGGTCGGCGGGAGTGCCGTAGCCGAGCACCAGCGCGTCGGGCACCTCGACGGCGGCCGCGGGGTGGCGGTGGCGCGGGGTGAGTCCCTCGACGGCCAGGCCACGGGCGGCGGCAGCCCGGATCACCGGGGTCACGCTGCCGGGCGGGAGCCTGAGCAGCGCGTGCAGACCCGCCGCGATGCCGGTGACCCGGATCGCCGGGGCGCGTTCGGCAAGGGCGGCGACCAGGGCGTCCCGACGTCGCCGGTAGCGGGTGCGGCAGGCGCGGACATGGCGGTCGTAGCCGCCGGAGCCGATGAACTCGGCCAGGGTCAGCTGGTCCGGCGCGCCGCAGGTGTCCACCTCGCCCTTGACCCGGGTCACCTCGCGGGCCACGGCCGGCGGCAGCACCATCCAGGCCAGCCGCAGCCCGGGGGCCAGGGACTTGCTGGCGGTGCCCAGGTAGACCACCTCGTCGGGGGCGAGGCCCTGGAGGGCGCCGACGGGCCTGCGGTCGTAGCGGAACTCGCCGTCGTAGTCGTCCTCCAGGACCAGGCCGCCGGTGCGCCGCGCCCAGTCCACGACCGCGGCCCGCCGGTCGTGGTGCAGCGGCAGGCCCAGCGGGAACTGGTGCGAGGGGGTCAGCAGCACCGCGGCCGGACCCGGCCCCAGCGCTCCGGTGTCCGTGCCCAGCTCGTCCATGGGCAGCGGGACGTGCCGCAGCCCGGCCGCGGTCAGCAGCCGCCAGTGCTCGTCGAGGCCGTACGACTCCACGGCGACCGTGTCCGCGCCGCGGGCCCGCAGCGTCCGGCCCAGCAGGTTCAGGGCGTGCGAGAACCCGGCGCAGATCACGATGTGTTCGGGGTCGGCGCGCACGCCCCGGGCGCGGGCGAGGTAAGCGGCGAGCGCGGTGCGCAGTTCGACACGGCCGCGCGGGTCGCCGTAGCCGAACGCCTCGTTGGGGGCGGCGGTGAGGGCGCGGCGGGCCGCCTTGAGCCACTCGGCGCGCGGGAAGGCGGAGACGTCGGGGAAGCCGGCCCGCAGGTCGTGGGCGGGGCGGTGGGCCGTCGTGGCGGCCGTGGCCGCGGTGCGCGGGTCCGGCAGCAGGGCCGGCACGCCGGTCGCGACCCGGGTTCCGGAGCCCTGTCTGGCGGTGAGCCAGCCCTCGGCGACCAGGTCGGCGTAGGCGTCGGCGACGGTGTTGCGGGCGATGGCGAGGTCGGCGGCGAGGGAGCGGGACGAGGGCAGCCGGGTGCCGGGGACCAGCCGTCCGCTGCGGACGGCCTGGCGCAGTGCGTCGGTCAGACCCCGGCGCAGGCCCGGACCGGCCGGTTCCAGGTGCAGGTCGATACCCAGGGCACCCTGAGTGGCCCATGTTTTCCCCATGGAAATGGACCATACCCCTGGGCTGCCTTGCTCGTAGGGTCGAGGCATGACCACAGAACACACCGCCGAGTACGCACCCGAGCACACCCCCCGCCTGGCCTGGGCACAGCACGCGCCCGAGGTCTACAAGGCGATGGTCCGCCTGGACGGAGCGGCCCGTAAGGGCCTGGACGCCAAGCTGTTCGAGCTGGTGAAGATCCGCGCCTCGCAGCTCAACCACTGCGCGTACTGCCTCGACATGCACACCAAGGACGCGATCGCTGCGGGCGAGAGCGTGCAGCGCATCGTCCAGCTCAGCGCGTGGGAGGAGTCGAAGCACTTCTACACCGAGCAGGAACTCGCCGCGATCGAGCTGACCGAGGCCGTCACCGTGCTCACCGAGGGCTTCGTGCCGGACGAGGTCTACGAGCGGGCCGCCAAGCACTTCGACGAGGCGCAGCTGACGCAGCTGATCGCCTCGATCATCGTGATCAACTCCTGGAACCGGTTCGCGGTGACGACCCGCATGGTTCCCGGGCACTACACGCCGGGGCAGCACGGGTGAGCAGGGCCGGGCGGACGGCCCGGGCCTGCTCCGGCCGGCCCTGCGGGTCACCGCGCGTGGTACCGGTCTAGGCGTGCGGCGCGCTGCCCGTCCCGGGGCGGAAGCGCCGGTACAGCACCGCTCCGGCCGCCAGTGAGGCGAGGCTCACGATGCCCGGCGCCCAGGGGCTCGCCGCTCCGGTGTGGGCGAGGGTCTCGGTGGTCCGGTGCCGTACGACGGTGGTCTGCCTCGGGTGCGCCTTGGCCGGGTGGTGCGGCTGCTGGTGGACGCGCGGCGTGGTCGGTGCGGACGGGGTGGGCTCGTCGGGACCGCCGTACGAGTCGTTGCTGGACTCGTTGCCGAACACGGGGTTGCCCACACCCACCACGTTCACGCTGTTGCCGCTGAAATTCACGGGCACGTGAACGGGGATCTGGAGGTCGTTGCCGGACAGGACGCCCGGCGAGTCGTGGGTGTCGCCGTGGGCCGTGGCCCCGCCCGACGTCCGGGAGCCCGTCGTCTGCCCCGCCGCCCTGTGACCCGTGTTGGAGCACTTGTTGCCCATCGCGGGGTTGAGCAGCCCGACCACGTCCACGGTGTTGCCGCACACGTTCACCGGGATGTCCACCGGCAACTGGATGGTGTTGCCGGAGCCCACTCCGGGCGAGCCGCTCGCGGACCCGTCCGCGGCGGAGTCGGCATGAGCCGTCCCCGCGACTGCCATCGCGCCAGAGGCGACGGCCATGGCGATCACACTGTTTCGGGTAGCCCGTTTCATGGGTTCCCTGCCCTTCCAGACGCGTCGCGGGCACTCACCCGGACTCGGTGTGACTGTGGTGGTTGCTGAGGAATCGAGAAAGAGGGCGGCATGTGCCGTCCGGCCTGATCAGAGGGCCTGGTTGTTGCAGCCCATGTCCGAGCCGAGGTGGCTCTGCTGGGCGCCCGGGTTGCCCTCGCCGTTCAGCAGGTTGCCCGCCAGTCCGGTGAGGGCGCTGACGTTGCCGAGCACCTCGATGTTCATGTCGTGCGAGCGGCACTCGGTGCCCTGCGTGACGTCGATGTCGTGGCCCGGCTCACCGTGTGCGAAGGCGGTGCCGCCGCCGACCGAGCAGACGCTGCCGAGGACGGCGGCGCCCACGAGGGCCACCTTGTGGAGCTTGCGCATGGGTTCTCCGTAGGTCGAGCGGATGGGGATCCGCTGCGGTTCGAGGGAAAGTCGGAAAGTGTGGCGAAGCGTCAGCCGAGGCGGGGAAGCCCGAGCTGGCCGACGGGGGGTGCCGCGACCTGGCCGAGCCCGACCGGGGCCAGACCGGGCACGGCCGGAGCGCCGAGGATCGGGTTGATGAGCGGGTTCACCTGCGGGTTCACCTGGGGGTTCACCTGCGGCGTGACCCGCGTCGGCCCGTCCGCGGCGGAGCCCTGGGGAACGGCCAGCTGCGGGGCGACCTGCGGCATGACCTGGGGCATGACCTGCGGTACGACCTGCGGCGGGGCGGCCTGCGGCTGGGCGTACTGCGGCGCCGGGGCGTACTGCGGTGGGTAGGCGGGAGCGGCCTGCGGCTGGGCGTACTGCGGTGCCGGGGCGTACTGCGGCGGCGCGGCCTGCTGCTGCGGGTAGCCGGGAGCGGCGGTGGCCTGCGCCGAGCCCTGCGACGAGGCCGAGGCGGAGGCGTAACCGCTCTGCTGGGGGTACTGCGGCGGGGCCTGCTGGTACTGCGGGGCCGGCGCGGCCTGCTGCGGGTACTGCGGCGGGGCCTGCTGGTACTGCTGGGGCGGCGCGGCCTGCTGCTGCGGATAGGCGGGGACGGTGGCCTGCGCCGAGCCCTGCGTCTGGCCGGCGGCGTAACCGGCCTGCTGCGGCGCCGGGGCCGGGGGATACGGCTGGTCCGGAGCCGGCGCCGGGGCCGCACCGCCATATCCGACGGGAGCGTCGGCATAGCTGACGCCCGCGCCGATGGCGGACAGACCACTGGCCGCTGCCAGAACGAGCGCGGCCTTGTGAAGCTTGCGCATGAAACCCTCGGCCCTTCGATACCTGGATGAGAAAGTCCATTGCGTTCAGTGCGGTCGCGCGTGCAGTCGGTGCGGTCATTGCACTGCACTTTCAGCAGCGGTACTCCTGAGCAGCACGCGAACTTCGCATCGGAGCCGGCAGCGATTCGCCCTCAATACCTTCGGGTCCTCGACCACCGCCCTCTCCCCACCGGAACGAGGAGTGCCGGGCGATGGTCACGGGCATTCAAAGTGCCGTCACCCAATTGCCGTCACCGGCAGGGAAATTGCAGCTCATATGCCTTTCGGCAAACGGGTGAGACGGCATCGCGGCCGTATCCGGGCCTGCGGGCCTCTCGTTCCCCACGGGGTGAGGGCGAAGCTCCGCACCGGCCGCCCGGACGGCATGGAAGCGACAACTGCGCTTCCTCGTCAGTCATTTCATCAGGTTCCGCGCACAGATCACATGAAGGGCCGAGGATTCCATGCGTAAGTTTCGGCAAGTCGCGCTCATCGTCGCAGCAGCCGGCGGTCTGACCGCCGTCGGTGCCGGACCCAGTTCCGCCGCGCCCGTCTCCTACGGGACCGGGCCGACCCCGGTCTCCCAACCGGACGCCCAGGCCGCCGCCGCCACCTCCGCCCAGGCGACCGCGCAGACGTACGGCACGCCGGCCGCCCAACCGGCCCCGCAGCGCGGCACCGAGGTCGCCCCGCAGCTCAACCCGCAGCTGAACCCGCAGATCAGCCCCCAGATCTCGCCCCAGGCCCCGCAGCAGGTCGCGCAGGGCGGCCCGGTGACCCAGAGCAACATGTTCCGCCCGTACCAGGAGTGCAGCCCGCAGTCCCTGCTCGACGCGAACATCCCGGTCGCCCTGCTCGCGGCCTCCCAGACCCGGGGTGTCGACTGCACCCAGGCCAACAGCCAGTCGAACGCCCTCGCCAGCGCGCAACGCCAGGGCTGACGCCAGCATTTGGCGGTCGCACCACGGGCCATACGACTTTTCGGGTGTTTCTGCCGCGCGCTCGAAACAACAGCGCGTCGCTGCCGGATTTGGCCTATTACGTACTAATCTCCCGTAACTGTAAAAAGTCGATCTGCCACAGATCGCAACCCCCCACTCCACGGAGATGACATGCGCAAGCTTCGCAACGCTGCCGTCCTGGTCGCCGCCCTCAGCAGCATCGGCCTCGTCAGCGGCACGGCCTACGCCGGCGGCGAGGGCCACGGGCAGGGCGACAAGTTCAACATCAACCAGAGCTCGCACTGCAAGTCGCACGACCTGAACCTGGACGTCCTCGGAGAGGTCGGCCTGCTCAACGGCCTGCTGGGCAGCGCCCTGAACGGCGAGGGCAACCCGGGCGCCCAGGCCACCAATCTCGGTTCGACGATGGGCTGCAACAACAGCGCCTTCTGAGGTCTGCGACAGCAGCCTTCCGAGGCCTCGTCCGGCGCCACGGCGCCCGACGGCTCAATGTCCCGGCGCCCGGCCGAACGCCG
>NZ_JBEYFC010000214.1:0-14067 GCF_040634175.1 Streptomyces sp. NPDC007162 | reverse complement strand
CTTCCGATCTGTACGTGACCGAGCCGGTCCAGGTGGCCGCGGCACCGGTGCCGTTGAGGTTGTCGGCGGTGACCGTGGCGGTGTAGGTGCCGGAGCACCCGGTCGGTCACCCGGCCGTAGCGCGGGGCGCGCAGGGTGCCCGGTTCCAGCATCGCCGCGATGCTGGAACCGGTCTCGACCGCGGGGGCCGGCTGCCGGCCGGCCACGTGGGCGGCGATCGCCTCGATGTTGTGCACGATCCGCCGGCCGGCCCCGCGCAGCCGGGGATCCGCCGCGATCGCCGGATGCGAGGGCAGCAGCTCCGCCGTCGCCGCCAGCGAACGCGCGTGGTAGGCACAGGTCTCCAGGAGCGCCACCACGTACCGGGCGGTGTCCCGACGGGACCGCAACGGGGCGATCGGATGCGTCAGCGGCTCGGTGGCCGCCCGCAGGTCGGCCAGCGCCTGGTCCAGGTCACGGGCCTTCTCCACCAGATCCACCGGCGGCGCCCCGCTCAGCTGTTCGGCGGCGGCCCGGGTGACGTCCGCCAGCCGGTCCAGCGTTCCCGCCAGCAGTTCGTCGGTACGGTGGCCGGTGTGCACGGGCAGCACCACCGCGGCCGCGATCACCCCGCACACCGCGCCCAACGCGGTCTCCTCCACCCGCAGCACCAACACGTCCAGGCTGTAGGTGTTGAGGAGCGTGTAGAGCAGACCCAGCATCGCCGTCACGAAGAACGACATCATGGTGTACGACAGCGGCGCCGAGTAGAACATCGCGAAGATGAACAGCAGCACCAGCCCGAACGCCGTCCAGGTGTGGTGGCCCACCAGCCCGGCCAGGCCGATGCCGGCCACCACGCCGAGGACCGTGCCCAGCAGCCGCCGGTAGCCCTTGACCAGGATCTCGCCGGTGGACGCGGTGTTGATGAACACGATCCAGCAGGTCAGCACCGCCCAGTACCAGCGCTGCGCGGACAGGAACTCGCCGCCCACGATGGCCAGTGACGAGCCGACCGCCACCTGCACCGCCGCCCGCGTGGTGGGCCGGCGCAGCCCGGTGGCCTTCTCGGGCTCGGGTTCGCTCTCCTCGGCGCCCTCGATGGCCAGGTCCTCGGCGTCCAGTTCCTCACGGGAGCGGGAGGTCGCCGGGGTGTCGTCGGACTCGTCCTGCGGCCCGTCCATGGCGATCCGCAACCCCAGCACGGCCCGTGCCGTCTCGCCGACGCCCCGGAAGACGTCCTGGACGGCGGGCGAGGCGGGCGGCAGCCTGTCCTCCTCGCGGTAGCCGAGCAGCCGGTTGCGCAGCTGGGCCAGCGCGGTCCCGGACCGCGGGCCGGCCGGGCGCAGCACCAGCAGCCGCAACGCCTCCAGATCCAGGCGCAGCCGCTCCATCGACTCGTCCCGCACCGGCTCCCGAGCGGCCGACGGCAGCGGGGCCCCCGGCAGATGCAGGGTGAGGGTGTCGGCCCGGCCGGCGCCGCGGGCGGTGAGCAGCAGCAGACCGAGCCGCTCGGCGGCGATCTCGGCGTCCGCGATGCGGCGCTGCACCAGCCTGGCGACCGTCTCGTCGGAGGTGCCGTCCGCGAGCCGCCCCTGGATCAGCAGCGCCGTCTCGTGCAGCCGGGCGGTCCGTACCCTGACCTCCTCCACCGCCTTGTCCAGTTCGTCCGGACCGGCGTCGAGCAAGTCGGCCTGCGCGGCGACCAACTGGGCGAACCGGGCCCGGAAGGCGCGCCGCAGCCGGTCCAGAATGCCCGCCGGTGTCTGCCGTACGACCAGGAAACGCGCCACCGCGGCGCAGCCGAACGCGACCGTGATCGCGACGTACAGGCCGGGCAGCGCGGGCACGGTGGCGTGCACGAACAGCGAGACGAAGTAGATCTGGAAGCCGATCAGACCCAGCGCGGTGCCCCGGTCGCCGAAGCGACGGCCGTACACCGCGCAGAAGATGAGCGCCACGAAGAACAGGTCGCCGAGCACCACCCGCTGGTTGAGCAGCGCGCCCAGCGACACGGAGACCAGCGCCACCGGCAGGCCGAGGGCGAGCGTGACGGCCTGCTGCGGGCGCTGCTTCTCGCGGATCGCGAAGGTGGCCACCATCGCCGTGATGGCCGCGGCCACCAGATGGAACACGTCCGCACGCAGGACCGTGAGGACGGCGAGCGCGAGGGCGATCGAGGTGACCGTGCGCAGCCCGGCGGTGAAGCGGAGCAGCCCGGGGTCGACCGCCGCGAGCCGGCCCCACAGCTCCGCCCGCAGCGGCCGCCCCACCGCACCCGGCCGACCGCGCCCCGCGTCACGCGGTGGCGTCACGCGGTGGCGTCGCCGGGACCCTCGGCGCGCTCCCTCACCTGCTCCGGGGTCAGATACGTGTCGGTGTACTCGAAGTCCTTGAGCCGGGCGGGCTTGCGGGCCTGGAAGCCGGTGCGGACGAAATCGTCGCCGCCCAGCGCGTTCAGCACCCAGTTGGTCGCGACCCGGGTCTTGGCCACGTTGGTGCGCAGCGCCGACCAGTGGTAGCCGCGGGCCACCGCCTGCGCGGGCAGCCCGCGCAGTTCGATGCCCAGCGGCTTGGAGACCGCGTCGGTGCCGCCGAGGTCCACGACCAGGCCCATGTCCTTGTGGACGTACGGGCGGCATGCCTGGCCCCGCAGGGTCGCGATGACGTTGTCGGCGACCACCTTGCCCTGCCGCATGGCGTGCTGCGCGGTCGGCGGGCAGACCGCGCCCTCCTCGTCCTTCGCCTTGTCCGGCACGGCCGCCGCGTCGCCGAGCGCGAACACCCCGTCGTGGCCCGGCAGGGTCATCTCGGCGTTCACCGCGAGCCGTCCCCGGACCGTCTCCGCGCCCAGCGTGGCGATCAGCGGACTGGCGACCACCCCCGCCGTCCAGATCAGTGTGTGGGTGGGCACCACCCGCCCGTCGGTGAAGGTGACCTCCTCGGGACCGGCCTTGGCGATCGACACCCCGAGGGACACCTCGATGCCGCGCCGGGCCAGGATCTCCTGGGCGCTGCGGCCGAGCTTGTCGCCCAGCTCCGGCATCAACTTCGGCGCGATGTCGATGAGATGCCACTTGATCAGCTTGGGGTCGAGGTTCGGGTAGCGGTGCAGCGCGGCATGGGTGAGCTTCTGCAGGCAGGCCGCCGTCTCGGTGCCCGCGTAGCCGCCGCCGACCACCACGAACTGCAGCCGGGCCGCCCGCTCGGCCGGGTCGTCGCTGGCGTCGGCCAGGTCCAGCTGCGAGATGACGTGGTCGCGGACGTAGGCGGCCTCCGCCAGGGTCTTCATGCCGAAGGCGTGTTCGGTCAGGCCCGGGATGTCGAAGGTGCGGGTGACGCTGCCCGGGGCCAGCACGATGTAGTCGTAGCGCTCGTTGACGAGCTTGTCGGTGATGGTGCGCACCACGCACACCTTGGACTTCAGGTCCACGCCGATCGCACCGCCCGGAATGATCCGGGTGCGGTACTTCTTGCTGCGGCGCAGCGACACGGCGATCGACTGGGGAGTCAGCACGCCCGAGGCGACCTGGGGCAGCAGGGGCAGATAGAGCTGGTAGGAGAGCGGGGTCACCAGGGTGATGTCGGCCTCGTCGGGGGCGAGTTTACGCTCCAGGCGGCGTACGCACCCCACTCCGGCGAAGCCGGCGCCCACCACCAGGATCCTGGGTCGTGTCACGGTGTCCATCCCTTTCCGCTGCTCCAGAGGCCCGGATTCACGCCCTTCGGATGCCCCGGAACGCTTGCCTCGCACCACTTCGATCCCACCGTGCCCGACGCCGTTCCGCCAGCCGGGCGGCGCAGGCAGACGAACGCGTGGGCTCCAGCATGCCCCCTCGATCGTCCGGAGTAACCGCCTGCCGTACATATATGCGTCGGACGCCCGTCCGTTCTGCGGTCGCCCCACGGCGATCAGGCACGCCAGTAGAGTGCCCCGCATGGCGCAGACCCAGCCCGGCACGGGCTTCCAGAAGCGGCACATCGACCCCGACCGGGTGGCCCCGCTGGTGGGCGCCCTGGACTCGCAGGACGCCAATCCGGGTGTACGGCGGCTGCGCGCCTGGGCCGAGGAGGCGCTGGCGGTACGGCCCGGCGAGCGGGTCGTCGACGTCGGCTCCGGAACCGGCTCGCAGACCCGGGCCCTGGCCGCCGCCGTCGGCCCGGAAGGGGTCGCGATCGGTGTCGAGCCCAACGGCGGGCTGCGCGCGGTCGCCGAGGAACGGTCGGTGGACAGCAGGGTGCGCTTCACCGACGGAGACGCGCTCGCCCTGCCGGTGCCGGACGGCTCGATGGACATCGTGTGGTGCGAGCGGGTGCTCCAGCATCTCTCCGAACCGGACCGGGCGGTCGCCGAGATGGCCCGGGTGCTGCGTCCCGGCGGCCGGGTGGCGCTCCTGGACACCGACTGGGGCACCACCCTCCTGCACCCAGGCGAGCCGGACGTCGTGCGCGCGCTGATGTCCGCCGCCCTGGGCGGTGCCAACCCCTACGCCGGGCGCCGTCTGGTGGGCCAGCTCAGCGCGGCCGGGTTCGTGGTGGACGACCGCGGCTCCCAGGCCCTCCTCCAGGACCACCGCACGGTCGCCTGGCCGCTGATCCGCATGCTCGGCGAGGCCGCGGTGCGCACCGGCTCTCTCACCGAGGAGCAGCGGGACACCCTGTACACCGACCTGGCCGAGGCCGCCGGGCAGGGCGCGCTGCACATGTCGGTGACGATGTTCGGGGTGGTCGCCCACCGGCCCGGGTGACCGACCGGCTCCTCGTCCCGCCGGGCGTCTCACCAGGGCAGGAAGGCGTGGATGTCCTTGCCCGTCTCGGTGACGACCACGCTGACCTGGTCGCACAGGGTGTGCAGCAGGTGCCAGCCGACGCCGCCCCCGCCGCTGTGCGGATGGAAGGGCCGCGGCTCGGGCCGGACCTGGCTGGTGTCGTGCACGGTGACGTGGACACCGTCGTAGGTACGGCGCATCCGCAGCTCGAAGGGGCCCGGGGCGTACTGCACGACGTTGGCGGCCAGCTCCGTCACGGCCAGCAGGATGTCGTCCCAGCACTCCGGCGCGGTGGGCGGCGCGACCCGCGCGAGGTCGGCCAGATAGCCGTCCGCGGCGAGCCGGGCGCCGGTCACGTTGCTCAGCTCGCCGGGGAAGGAGACCGTACGGTCGAGGGTCTCCTCCCCAGCTGGTCTGCGGTCCCGTGGCCCGGTCGGCATCTCGTCTCTCCCGGCCCGCGACGGGCCGTGGTCAGGGTGCTGATCTCTTCCTTCGCGGCGAGTGCCCGCAGGAGGGCAGGCTACGCGTGATCCGCTCAGCGGAACACGTCGTCCGAGTCGTCCCACTCGGCAGGCTCCGGCGAGCCCGGCCGCCGAACCGCCCGCGAGCGGGCCTGGTACATGGCGTCGATCTCGGCCGCGTAGCGGTGCGCTATGGCGTCCCGGCGCAGCTTCATGGACGGCGTCAGCATTCCGTTGCCCGGCGCGAACGGTTCCTGGAGCACCCGGTAGACCCGGATCGACTCGGAGCGGGACACCATGCTGTTGGCGGACGCGATGGCCCGGGCGAGCTCCTCGCGCAGCGCGTTCTCCTCCCGCGCCTCACGCTGCGGCGAGTCGCCCGGCACCGCCAGCGCCCCCCGCCAGTGGGCGAGGAAGTCCGGGTCAAGGGTGATCAGCGCGCCCACGCAGGGCCGGTCGTCGCCGACGACCACCGCCTGGTGCACCAGGGGGTGCATCCGCAGCCGCTGTTCCAGCGGGGCCGGGGCCACGCTCTTGCCGCTGCTGGTGATGATGATGTCCTTCTTGCGGCCGGTGATGGTCAGGTACCCCTCCGGGTCGAGCCGCCCGATGTCCCCGGTGGCCAGCCAGCCGCCGCGCAGCGCGGCCCGGGTCGCGTAGTCGTCCCCGACGTACCCCTGGAACACGGACGGTCCGCGCACCAGGATCTCGCCGTCGTCCGCCACCTGGATCTGGGTGCCCGGCAACGCCTGGCCGACCGTGCCCGACTTCTCACGGCCCAGCGGCTGCATGGTGATCCCGCCGCTGGACTCGGTCAACCCGTACCCGTCGTGCACGGGGATGCCGATGCCCTCGTAGAACAGGGTGAGTTCACGGCTGAGCGAGGAGCCGCCCGAGGTGGCCCGCAGCACCCGGCCGCCGAGCGCCCCGCGCAGTTTGCGGTACACCGTCCGCTCGTACAGGGCGTGTTGCAGCCGCAGGTCGAACCCCGGTCCCGCGCCCGTGCCCAGCCGCTGCCGCTCCTCGGCGGCGGCGAAGTCCCGCGCGGTCTCCACGGCCCGCTCGAACAGGGCGCCGCGGCCGGACTGCTGGGCGGTCCGCAGGAACGTCTTGTACAGCCTCTCCAGTACCGACGGCACCGCGTACAGATAGGTCGGCCGGAAGGTGCCGAGCGCCGAGGCCAGTGCCGACTCGGACATCTCCGGCTCGTGGCCCATCAGGATCCCGCCGCGCAGACAGATCACCATGATCATCAACCCGTACACGTGCGAGAACGGCAGGTAGGCCAGGACCGAGGCCTGTTCGCCGGGGCGCGCGGCGGTGTGCCCCCAGCCGGCCAGCAGGGTGTCGCTGGGGTATGCGAGACCGCGGTGGCTCAGCGCGCAGCCGAGCGGCCGGCCGGAGGTGCCGGAGGTGTAGGTGATGGCCGCCGTGGAGTCCGGCATGACGATCCGGCGCAGCGACTCCACCGTGGTCAGCGGGACGAACCTGCCCTGCTGCACCAGGGCAGGCAGTGCCCCGGAGTCCAGCTGCCACACGTGCTTGAGCCCGGGCAGGCCCTCACAGACGGTGCCCACGGTCATGACCGCCTGCTCGTCCTCGACCACCACGGCCACGCAGCGGGCGTCCCGCAGGATCCACTCGACCTGGTCCCGGGAGGACGTCGGATGGATCGGCACGACCTCCGCGCCCACCGACCACAACGCCAGACACAGCACCGTCCACTCGTAGCGCGTGCGCGCCATCATGGCCACGCGCTGTCCGGGCGAGATCCCCGCAGCGATCAGTCCCTTGGCCAGATCGACCACTTCGTCGCGCAGTTCGACCGCGCTGACCTCCTCCCAGCCCGCGGCCGGGTCGTCGGGCCGGCGCGCCAGCACCGGCAGGCTCGGGTTCCGGTCCGCCGTCTCGAAGATGCTGTCGGCGAGCCCGCCGGTCAGGGTCGAAGCGGTCGTCGGAGCGAGGGCGTAGTCACGCATGCGCTGCTCCTGGTTGCACGGAGGGTGACCCTCCCGATCGGTACTGTTGTCGACGCGGGTCGAATCTAGCCCAGGGGAGCGCGCCCCGTGCCAGGAACGGTCAACTCGTGTCCGCCCGATGACATGCGCTCACCCCTGCGTACGGCGCACACACTCGACGACGACGTCCCGCAGGCTTCCGGTGCGCTCCAGGTACGACCGCTGCTCGCGGGCGCCGGTCCCCCTGTGCAGCAGCTGTGCCAGCGCCTCCTCGACCCCGCTGGTGTCGCCGCTGTCCGCCAGCGCGGCCGCGGTGTGCGCCAGCAGCGCCCGCAGCACCTCGTCGGCCGGCCGTGGCCGCATGGTCACCGGATGCAGGAGTTCCGCCTCCAGTCCGGTGCGGGCGGCCTGCCAGGAGGCCATCCTGAGCATGCTCACGCTGTGGTCGAGCGGCGGCCGGCCCGCCCGCCAGTCGCGCGCGGCCGTCTCCACCAGGGCGCGCGTCAGCGCGGCGACGAGGACGGTGGTGTCGGCGCGCAGACACACGTCGGCCACCCGGATCTCCACCGTCGGATAGTGATCGGACAGGCGCGCGTCGAAGTACACCATCCCGGTGTCCAGGATGACCCCGCTGGCCACCATGTCCGCGACCCGCCGCCGGTACCCCTGCGGCGTGCCGAACAGCTCGGTGGGCCCCGCCGACGGGCCGCGCGCCCACAGCCGGCTGCGGAAGCTGGCGTAACCGGAGTCCCGGCCCTGCCAGAACGGCGAGTTGACACTGATCGCGCGCAGCACCGGAAGCCACGGCCGCAGCCGGTCGAGGACCGCGACGCCCTCCTCGTCGGACTCCACCGACACGTGCACATGGCAGCCGCAGACGAACCAGTCCGTGGTGGCGGCCCCGAACCGTCCCGCCATCCAGTGGTAGCGGTCGTGCCGGGTGAGCGCGGGGGCCACGGGCACCGGGCAGGTGGCGAGCGCGGCGACCGCGCAGCCGATCTCCCCGGCGAGCCGGGCCGCCTCCTTGCGGCAGCGGGCGATCTCGGCGCCGAGGTCGGCCATGTCGCGTTGCGGGCTGGTCGCCAACTCCAGCATCTGCCCGAACAGTTCCTTCTGGAACACCAACTGCCCGGGATCGTCCTGGGCGGCACGGTCGAGGACGGCGGCCGACTGGGGCATCGGCTCGCCGCTGTCCGGGTGGACCAGCAGGAGTTCTTCCTCCACTCCGACGGTACGCAGCACTGGGAACCGCCCTCCGGCCGGGCCGCGACCGGGCGCGGCGGGGTCTTTCACCCGAACTGCCCCGCCCCGGTGCTGGAAACACGCGCGGGTGCCGTCCGCGGGTCACGCGACGACAGGCTCCAGCCACACGGTGCCGAGCGGCGGCAGCGTCAGCCGCAGAGCGCCCTCGTCGGCGAGCAGCGGACCCTTGCTGACGACGTCCCCGCCGCCGTAGCGCGCGCTGTCCGTGTTGAGGATCTCCCGCCAGACGGGCGTGCCCTCGGGCACGCCCAGACGGTACCCGGGACGGACGACGGGGGAGAGGTTGGAGACCGCCAGCAGCGGCCGGGCCTCGGCGTCGAACCTCAGGAACGCGAAGACGTTGTCCTCGGCAGCGTCCCCCAGGACCCACTGGAAGCCCACCGGATCGGTGTCGCGCTGCCACAGGGCGGGCCGCGTGCGGTACACGGAGTTGAGATCGCGGACCAGATCCCGGACACCCCGGTGATCGGCCTCGGCCGCGTACCCGGGGTCCAGCAGCCACCAGTGCGGCCCCTCGGCCTCCGACCACTCGCCGCCCTGGGCGAACTCCTGCCCCATGAAGAGCAGCTGTTTGCCGGGATGGGCCCACATGAAGCCGAGATAGGCGCGGTGATTGGCGCGTTGCTGCCACCAGTCGCCCGGCATCTTCGACACCAGGGCCTGCTTGCCGTGGACCACTTCGTCGTGGGAGATGGGCAGGACGTAGTTCTCGCTGTAGGCGTAGACCATCGAGAAGGTCATCTCGTGGTGGTGGTACTTGCGGTGGACGGGCTCGTGCCGGATGTACTCCAACGAGTCGTGCATCCACCCCATGTTCCACTTCAGACCGAAGCCCAGGCCGCCGCTGTCGGTCGGCCGGGTCACCCCGTCCCACGCGGTGGACTCCTCGGCGATGGTCACCACACCCGGCGCCCGCCGGTACACGGTCGCGTTCATCTCCTGCAGGAACGCCACCGCGTCCAGGTCCTCGCGCCCGCCGAACACGTTCGGCGTCCACTGCCCGGAGTCCCGCGAGTAGTCGAGGTAGAGCATCGAGGCGACCGCGTCCACCCGGATCCCGTCGACGTGGAACTCCTCGCACCAGTAGACCGCGTTGGCGACCAGGAAGTTGCGCACCTCCACCCGGCCCAGGTCGAACTCGTAGGTTCCCCAGTCCGGGTGCTCGGCCCGCCGGTCGTCCCCGGGCTCGTACAGGGGGTCCCCGTCGAAGCGGGCCAGCGCCCAGTCGTCCTTGGGGAAGTGGGCCGGCACCCAGTCCATGATCACGCCGATCCCGGCCCGGTGCAGGGCGTCGATCAGGTACCTGAAGTCGTCGGGGGTGCCGAGCCGGGAGGTCGGCGCGTAGAAGCCGGTGACCTGGTAGCCCCAGGAGCCGCCGAAGGGGTGCTCGGCGACCGGCATGAACTCGACGTGGGTGAAGCCCAGGTCGTTGACGTAGGCGGGGAGTTCCTCCGCGAGCTGACGATACGTCAGTCCCCGGCGCCAGGACGGAAGATGGACCTCGTACACCGAGAACGGGGCCTCGTGCACGGGGGTGTCGCCCCGGTGCGCCATCCACTCGGCGTCGGCCCACTCGTGCCGCGCGACCGTCACGATCGAAGCGGTGGCGGGCGGCACCTCCGTCCGCCGGGCCATCGGATCGGCCTTGAGGAACCGGCCGCCGTACCGGGAAGTGATCTCATACTTGTACCGGGCCCCGTCGCCCACCCCCGGCAGGAACAACTCCCACACCCCGGCCGCGCCCAGCGAGCGCATCGGGTACTGCGTGCCGTCCCAACAGGTGAAGTCCCCCGCGACCCGCACTCCCTGGGCGTTCGGAGCCCACACCGTGAACCGGGTACCGGCCACCCCCTCATGGGTCATCGGCTCGGCGCCGAGCGCCTTCCACAGCTGCTCGTGGCGCCCCTCCCGGATCAGATGCAGATCCAGCTCACCGAGGGCGGGCAGGAAACGGTACGGGTCGTGCACCTCGTGCTCGCCGTCCTCGTACTCGACGAGCAGCGTGTACGACGGCACCTCGGGGTACGGCAGCACGGCGGCGAAGAGCCCGTCGCCCTCCGACACCAGGGGGCTGCGCACCCCGTCGGCCAGCACGCTCACGGCGCGGGCCTGCGGGCGCAGCGCACGCACGAGGGTGCCGCCGTCCACCGGGTGGGCGCCGAGCAGCGTGTGCGGATCGTGGTGGGCGCCCGCCAGCAGCCGCCCGCGGTCGGCCGCGTCCAGCGGCGGGGCCGTGGGACGGGAGGGTCCCGAGGGCTCGGGGAGCGTGGAGTCGCGCAATGCCATGAGGTCAGCCTCCCCAGCGGGCGAGCCGCTCGATCGCGGCCATCGGAACCGGAAGCCAGGCCGGCCGGTGCCGGGCCTCGTACACCACTTCGTACACCGCGCGGTCCGTCTCGTGGGCGCGCAGCAACGCGTGTTTCTCGCGCGGGTCCCAGCCCGCCCGGGCAGCGTAGCCCGCGCAGTAGGCCTCCCGGCAGCGGCTGGCCCACTCCGGGCGCCAGGGGCGGCGCTGCCGGGCCGCGTAGTCGAAGGACCGCAGCATGCCGGCCACGTCGCGCACCGGTGACTGCGGGCCGCGCCGCTCGGCGAGCGGCCGTGACGGTTCGCCCTCGAAGTCGATGACGAACCACTCGCGGTCCGCCCGCAGCACCTGCCCGAGGTGGAGGTCGCCGTGGATCCGCTGGGCGGGCGGGCCCCCGTCACAGGCGGCGAGCGCCTCGAAGGCGCCCCGCAGCCCGGGCGCGAACGGCCGCAGCGCGGGCACCGCGTGCGCCGCCGCCTCCAGCCGCGCGGACATCGCCTCGGCCGTGCGGCTGTGTTCGTCGCGGCCCGCGGACGGAAAGGCGCCGGCCAGCGCGAGATGCACGTCGGCGGTGGCCCGTCCCAGCTCGTGCGCCTCGGTGGTGAACCCGTCCCCCGCCGCGAGCGCACGCAGGGCCAGGGTCCAGCCGTCGGCCGCGTCGGGCAGGAACGGCTGGAGCACTCCGAGGGTCGCGGGACTCGGTTCGGTGGTGCGGAACCAGGCCACCGGGGCCGGCACCCGGGCACAGCCCTGAGCCGCCAGCGCGCCGGGCACCTCCAGATCCGGGTTGATGCCGGGCTGGATCCGCCGGAACACCTTCAGGATGTAGGAGTCGCCGTAGACGAGCGAGGAGTTGGACTGCTCGGCGGTCAGCAGCCGGGGTGCGAGGCCACCGGGTATCCGGACGTCCCGGGCGGTCTCGAAGCGCAGCGGGCCGGCGGTGCCGGGGACGCGCAGCCGGTCCAGCAGCAGCTCGGCGGCGCGTGGGTCGTGCAGGGCGTCGTAGATCGCGAACCCGGCCAGCGGGCCCTGTTCGGCCCGGCCGATGTACGCCCGCTCCAGCCGGGGCGTGCGGTGCGGGCGCACGCCGAGCAGCAGCTGGTAGCAGTCGCCCGACGGGGAGGCGTCCCCGCCCGCGGAGTGGTCGGCGTGGACGAGCAGATGCAGGCAGCCGGGGAGGAGTTCGGTCACGGACAGCACGGACAGCTCCGTGACGGGCCGGTCCTTGCCCGCGAACCAGCGCTGCCGGGGCAGCCAGTCCCGCAGCAGTGCGCCCAGCGAGGCCAGCGGCCCGTCGAGGTCGAGGCCCGCGGCCGTGCTCCGGGGCAGGTCGACGGTCTTCGTCATGGTGACGCGTCCTTTCCTCGGCTCCGCACGCTCAGCGCCGACGGCCGGTGCGGGAGGCGACTCGGGAGAGCCGGAACCAGTAGAAGCCGTGCCCCGCGAGGGTGAGCAGATACGGCAGTTCACCGATGGCGGGGAAGCGCACCCCGCCGATCAGCTCGACCGGGTGCCGGCCGTCGTAGGCCCGCAGATCGAGTTCGGTCGGCTGGGCGAACCGGGAGAAGTTGTGGACGCACAGGACCAGGTCGTCCTCGTACTCCCGCAGGAACGCGATCACCGCCGCATTGGACGACTGGAGTTCGGTGTAGGACCCCAGTCCGAAGGCGGGGTTCTGCTTGCGGATCTCGATCATCCGCCGGGTCCAGTGCAGCAGGGAGGATGGCGAGGACATGGAGGCCTCGACGTTGGTGACCTGGTAGCCGTAGACCGGGTCCATGATCGTGGGCAGGTACAGCCGCCCCGGGTCGCAGTTCGAGAAGCCGGCGTTGCGGTCGGGTGTCCACTGCATGGGGGTGCGCACCGCGTCGCGGTCGCCGAGCCAGATGTTGTCGCCCATGCCGATCTCGTCGCCGTAGTAGAGGATCGGCGAGCCGGGCAGGGAGAGCAGCAGGGCGGTGAAGAGTTCGATCTGGTTGCGGTCGTTGTCGAGGAGGGGGGCGAGGCGGCGGCGGATGCCGATGTTGGCGCGCATCCGCGGGTCCTTGGCGTACTCGGCCCACATGTAGTCGCGTTCCTCGTCGGTGACCATCTCCAGGGTCAGCTCGTCGTGGTTGCGCAGGAAGATGCCCCACTGGCAGCCGGACGGGATGGCGGGGGTCTTGGCGAGGATCTCCGAGACGGGGTAGCGGGACTCGCGGCGCACGGCCATGAAGATCCGCGGCATGACCGGGAAGTGGAACGCCATGTGGCACTCGTCCCCGCCCTTCGGTAGTCGCCGAAGTAGTCGACCACGTCCTCCGGCCACTGGTTGGCCTCCGCAAGGAGCACCTTGTCGGGGTACTGGGCGTCGATCTCCTTGCGCACCCGCTTCAGGAAGTCGTGGGTGGCGGGCAGGTTCTCGCAGTTGGTGCCCTCGTGCTGGTAGAGGTACGGCACCGCGTCCAGGCGGAAGCCGTCGATGCCGAGGTCCAGCCAGAACCGGAGCGCGGAGATGATCTCCTCCTGGACGGCCGGGTTCTCGTAGTTGAGGTCCGGCTGGTGGGAGAAGAAGCGGTGCCAGTAGTACTGCTTGCGGACCGGGTCGTAGGTCCAGTTGGACGCCTCGGTGTCGACGAAGATGATCCGCGCGTCCTGGTACTGCTTGTCGTCGTCCGCCCAGACGTAGTAGTCGCCGTACGGGCCGTCCGGGTCCCTTCTCGACTCCTGGAACCACGGGTGCTGGTCGCTGGTGTGGTTCATGACGAAGTCGATGATGACGCGCATCCCGCGCTGGTGGGCGGCGTCGACGAACTCCACGAAGTCGGCCAGGTCACCGAACTCGGGGAGCACGGCGGTGTAGTCGGAGACGTCGTAACCGCCGTCCCGCAGCGGGGACTTGAAGAAGGGCGGCAGCCAGAGGCAGTCGACGCCGAGCCACTGGAGGTAGTCGAGTTTGGCGGTCAGGCCCTTGAGGTCGCCGATGCCGTCGCCGTCGCTGTCCTGGAAGGAACGCACCAGGACCTCGTAGAAGACCGCGCGTTTGAACCAGTCCGGGTCCCGGTCCTTGGCCGGAGTGTCCTCGAAGGTGTCCGGGACGGGTTGGTTGACAGTCATGACGCGCTGGGCCCTCCGTTCGCTGGTGTCGGCCGCGCCACGTGGAACACGTGCGCCGGCGTCCGGCCGGGTGTGAGGCGCACGTAGTTGGTCCTGCCCCACGTGTAGGTCTCACCCGTCAGTTCGTCCCGCACGGACAGGGCGCCGTCCCGGTCCAGGCCGAGTTGCGGCATGTCCAACGAGACCGTGGCCTCCTGGGTGTGGTGGGGGTCGAGGTTGACGACCACCAGAACCGT
>NZ_JBEYFC010000213.1:0-14096 GCF_040634175.1 Streptomyces sp. NPDC007162 | reverse complement strand
GTAGACCCGGCTGTCGTAGCGGACCGGCGGCGGTGTGCCCCACTGACCGGCGGCCAGGTCCCAGGTCTGCCGGGTACACACCGCGCGGCACCTGCTCGTTCTCGAGGGCCTCGAAGCCGTGCGCAAGCGCCCCGGTATGTACATCGGATCCACCGACAGCCGGGGCTTGATGCACTGCCTGTGGGAGATCATCGACAACGCCGTGGACGAGGCCCTCGGTGGCTACTGCGACCACATCGAGGTCATCCTCCACGACGACGGCTCCGTCGAGGTCCGGGACAACGGCCGCGGCATCCCCGTGGACGTCGAGCCCAAGACCGGCCTGTCCGGCGTCGAGGTCGTCATGACCAAGCTGCACGCCGGCGGCAAGTTCGGCGGCGGCTCCTACGCGGCCTCCGGCGGTCTGCACGGCGTCGGCGCCTCCGTGGTCAACGCGCTCTCCGCGCGTCTCGACGTCGAGGTCGACCGCGGCGGCCAGGTGCACGCCATCAGCTTCCGCCGCGGTGTGCCGGGCGCATTCGCCGCCGGCGGACCGGACGCGAAGTTCGAGACCGCCAGCGGACTGCGCAAGATCAAGAGGGTGCCCAAGACCCGTACCGGCACGCGCGTGCGGTACTGGGCCGACCGCCAGATCTTCCTCAAGGACGCCAGGCTCTCCCTGGACACGCTCCATCAGCGCGCCCGGCAGACGGCCTTCCTGGTCCCCGGCCTGACCATCGTCGTCCGCGACGAGTACGGTCTCGGCGAGAGCGGCAGCAAGGGTGAGGAGTCGTTCCGCTTCGACGGCGGTATCAGCGAGTTCTGCGAGTACCTGGCCACCGACAAGCCGGTCTGCGACGTCCTCCGCTTCTCCGGGCAGGGCACCTTCAAGGAGACTGTCCCCGTCCTGGACGACCACGGTCAGATGACCCCCACCGAGGTCACCCGTGAACTCGGCGTGGACGTGGCGCTGCGCTGGGGCACCGGTTACGACGTGAACCTCAGGTCGTTCGTCAACATCATCGCCACCCCCAAGGGCGGCACCCACGTGGCCGGCTTCGAACAGGCCGTCCGCGAGACCCTCAACGAGGTGCTGCGGGCCAAGAAGCTGTTGCGCGTCGCCGAGGACGACATCGTCAAGGACGACGCCCTGGAGGGGCTCACCGCCGTCGTCACCGTCCGGCTCGCCGAGCCTCAGTTCGAGGGCCAGACCAAGGAGGTCCTCGGCACCTCGGCGGCCCGCCGGATCGTGAACAACGTGATCTCCAAGGAGCTGAAGGCGTTCCTGACCTCCACCAAGCGCGACGCCGCCGCTCAGGCGCGGGTGGTCATGGAGAAGGTCGTCGCCGCCGCACGGACGCGCATCGCGGCCCGCCAGCACAAGGACGCGCAGCGCCGCAAGACGGCCCTGGAGTCCTCGTCGCTGCCGGCGAAGCTCGCCGACTGCCGCAGCGACGACGTCGAGCGCAGCGAGCTCTTCATCGTCGAGGGCGACTCGGCGCTCGGTACCGCGAAGCTGGCCCGGAACTCCGAGTTCCAGGCGCTGCTGCCGATCCGGGGCAAGATCCTCAACGTTCAGCGGTCCTCGGTGACGGACATGCTGAAGAACGCGGAGTGCGGCGCGATCATCCAGGTCATAGGAGCGGGCTCCGGGCGCACCTTCGATATCGACGCGGCCCGCTACGGCAAGATCATCATGATGACCGACGCCGACGTCGACGGCTCGCACATCCGCTGCCTGCTGCTGACGCTGTTCCAGCGGTACATGCGGCCCATGGTCGAGGCCGGCCGGGTCTTCGCCGCGGTCCCGCCGCTGCACCGCATCGAGATCGTCCAGCCCAAGAAGGGCCAGGACAAATACGTGTACACCTACTCGGACCGTGAGCTGCGGGACAAGCTCATGGAGTTCCAGAGCAAGGGGGTCCGCTACAAGGACTCCATCCAGCGGTACAAGGGTCTGGGTGAGATGGACGCGGACCAGCTGGCCGAGACCACCATGGACCCGCGCCACCGCACGCTGCGCCGCATCAACCTCTCGGACCTCGAAGCGGCCGAACAGGTCTTCGACCTGCTCATGGGCAACGACGTGGCCCCCCGCAAGGAGTTCATCTCCGGTTCGGCGGCGACGCTGGACCGGTCGCGGATCGACGCATAGCCGCTGCGCGGGCTTCGGCCGACCCGCCCGGTCGCTCCACCCAGGGCGCCCCGTCGGCCGACAGCCCTCGCGCCCGCTCAGGCGCGTGCGAGCCGCAAGGAGTGCCCCGGGGCCCCGGCAGATGCCGGGGCCCCGGGGCGTTTTCCGGCAGGGCGTCTGATGCGCCGTGGCGATGCACGGTTGCGCGGTGTGTCGAGGCGCGGTGCACGATGCGCCGGGGTGCGGTGCACGAAGCGCTGGGGTGCGGTGCACGATGCGGTGAGTCCGTGACGCCGAGACCGGGATGCCGGCCTCCTGCCGGTCAGAAGCCCGGCCCCGCGCACCGCACGTCCGGGCATCGCACCTCGGCGCACCGCCACCTGAGCGCGCCGAGCCCCACGCCCCTGGGCCCCGCGCTCCGACGAGCGTGATCTCTCCACCTGAGGGTGGAGAGATCACGCTCGTCGGAATCCACCTCTGATCCACCCCGGCGCCGATCTGCTGACCTGCGCGTTTCCGTAGCGTCGAAGGCGTCGGCAGCTCCCGCTTCCGGCACCGCCCCTTCCCGCTCACGGAGGCACTGATGTCCGGGCTCGTCAACACGTTGCTGATCGTGGCCGTAGTCGTCGTGGTGATCGCGCGCCAGTTCCGTGCCCGCCCCGTCAACACCGGCCGGCGCTGGTGGCTCCTGCCCGCGGTCCTCGCGGTCGTCGCGCTGCGCGAACCCGGCATACTCGACGCCCATCACCGCACCGAAGCCGCCCTGCTGCTCGGCACCGAGTTGCTGGTGGGGCTGGGGATGGGTGCCGCCTGGGCCTGGACCACCAGGATCTGGACCGCATCCGACGGTGTCGTGTGGACCAGGAGCACCAGAGCCAGCGCGATGGTCTGGCTCGGCGGTCTGCTCGTGCGCGTCGGCCTCTTCGCCCTCGGCGCAGCGCTCGGTGTCCATCAGAACGGTTCCGCCCTGATGCTCGGCCTGGCCCTCCTCCTCCTGGTCCGCTCCGGCATCCTCGTGTGGCGGGCCCAGTCCCTCCCCTCCGGCCCGTCCATGAGCAGCCCCACCCGGGCGTACGGTGACGACATGGCCCGGGTCGCCAGGAAGGAAGGCGTGTGACAGAGAACGCCTGGACGCGCTGGCCCTCGCGTGAAGCGCTGAGTCGTTCGGGGATCTCCCAGCCCCGGCGCACGCTGGCCTGGGGAGTGAGACTGCTCGTCCTCGCCCTGCTCCTGTGGAGCGCCTTCAACCAGTCGCGCGTCTCCGGCTGGGGCGTGGCCGCCGCCGTGGCGGGCGTGCTGGTGACCGCCGTGGCGTCCTGGGGTTTCTTCCGGACCACCTACGCCCACCGGCTCGTGCCCTCCCTGCTCCTCATCACCGTCCTGCTGGCCCTCGCGGTCGTGGCGGAGATCATGGGATTCCGCGGACCGGCGCTCGTGATCTGGTGCGGCTGCGGCATCTCGGCCCTGGAGCGGCTGCCCATCGCGATCGCGGTGCCCGTCACCTCCGTGGCCCTGGCCTCGTACTCCGCGTTCAACAACGACGTCTGGCTGACCACCGCGGCCACCGTCGCCGGAATGGCCCTCGCCGGCTACGTCATGCGACTCGACGCCGAGGCCCGTGGGCACGCACAGCGGCTGCTGGCACAGGAGCGCGCAGCCAGAGCGGCCGAAGCCGAGTCGGCGGCGCTCGCGGAGCGGGCCAGGATCGCGCGGGAGATCCATGACGTGCTGGCCCACAGCCTCTCCGCCCAGATGGTGCACCTGGAGGCCGCGCGGCTGCTGATCGAGCGCGGGGCCGACCGGGAGCAGATCCTCGAACGGGTGGTGGCCGCCCGGGGGATGGCCCGTGACGGACTCGCCGAGACCCGGCAGGCCCTGTCGGCGCTGCGCGGCGAGCTGACCCCGCTGGAGGAATTCCTCACCGAACTGGCCGGTGCGACCGACGGCGCCGAGGTCACCGTCACGGGCGAACGCAGAACGCTGCCCGCCGAGGCCTCGCAGACGGTACGACGGGTTGCCCAGGAAGCGCTGACCAACGTCCGCAAGCACGCCCACGGCGCCAAGGTCAGGGTGCGGCTGGACTACAGCGAGCACGAAGTGACGCTGTACGTGAGGGATTCGGGCGGCCGTCCGGGCGAACTCACCGGTGCCGGCAGCGGGTACGGTCTGCTGGGAATGCGGGAGAGGGCCGAGCTGCTGGGCGGGTCGCTGGAGGCAGCGCGTGACGACGAGGGGTTCGAGGTGCGGTTGAGGGTGCCCGTATGACGGAGGGCGAGAAGAAGCCGGCGCGGGTGGTGGTCGCCGACGACCAGACGGTGGTCCGGGAGGGCATCGTGATGCTTCTCGGGCTGCTGCCCGGTGTGGAGGTCGTGGGAGCGGCGGGCGACGGCGAGGAGGCGGTGCGGCTGGTCGGCGAGCTCTCCCCGGACGTGGTGCTGATGGACCTGAGGATGCCGCGCTGCGACGGGGTGGAGGCGACCCGGCGGATCCGCTCGCAGTATCCGGGGACCCAGGTCGTGGTGCTCACCACGTTCGCGGACGACGAGTCGCTGTTCCCGGCGCTGAGAGCCGGCGCCCGTGGATACCTGACGAAGGACGCGGGCGGCGACGAGATCGTCCGCGCCGTGGAGAGCGTGCTCTCGGGAGACGCGGGACTGTCGCCGAGCATCCAGCGGAGGCTGCTGGAAAGGCTGTCGCAGCCCGAGCAGCCGCAGGCGCCGGTGGCGACCGAGGCGCCGGACGGCCTGACCCTGCGGGAGACGGAGGTTCTGGTGCTGATCGCAGAGGGACTCACCAACCAGGAGATCGCCAGACGGCTGCACGTCTCGACCGCGACCGTGAAGACACACATCAACAACCTGTTCGCGAAGACCGGGCTCAAGGACCGTGCGCAGGCGGTGCGTTACGCGTACGGGAAGGGAATGGTGCGGCCACCAGGGAATTGAGTCACCTGATGGGGTGAGAGACGAGGGAAGAAGAGTCGGGGATCTTCCCGATCTGTCCATCCTTGGGCATGCAGTCAAGCAACGGGCGTCACCGCGACGGCGGGGAGGGCTCCGAGAGTTCGGCCGAGCGGCACGAGGATCAGGGTGAGTACGGCACGACCTCCCCAGAAGTCAGGTACGAGGACCCCTGGCACGACGCGCCGGCCTCAGGCTGGGGTGGGCCGGAGGGCACCGCGGTGCCGGCCCCGGCGGTGCCCGCCGCCCGGACCGAGCGGGAGAGGGCGGCGGTTCGCGCCCGGGACGTGTATCTGGAGGTGCAGCGCAGTGCGGCTTTCCAGGAGGTGCGCAGCCGCTACCGGAGGTTCGTGGTGCCGGGGGTTGCCGTCTTCCTCACCTGGTACGTGGCGTACGTGGTCACAGCGACGACCGCGCCCGGTCTGATGGCGAGACCCGTCGCCGGCGCGGTGAACGTGGGGATGCTCGCGGGACTCGGACAGTTCCTCAGCACGTTCGTGCTCACCTGGGCCTATGCCCGGCATGCCAGGCTGCGCAGGGACCGTGCCGCGCTGGAACTGCGCTGGGACACCCAGGAGCTGACCCGTGGCGCCGCCCGGGGCGGTGTCTTGTGACGGGCCGTCATGAAACCCTGGCGCTCATGCTGTTCGGCGCCTTCGTCGCGGTGACGCTCGGGATCACGACATGGGTGAGCAGGAGGCGGCACGGTTCGGCGGAGGAGTTCTACGCCGGGGGCCGGCTGTTCTCGCCCATAGAGAATGGTTTTGCCATCGCGGGTGACTACATGTCGGCGGCCTCCTTCCTCGGTGTCACCGGGCTGATCGCGCTGTTCGGGTACGACGGGCTGCTCTATGTGGTGGGCTTTCTGGTGGCGTGGCTGGTCGTGCTCTTCCTGGTGGCCGAGCTGGTGCGCAACTGCGGCCGGTTCACCCTCGCCGACGTGATCGCCGCCCGGATGACGGAGCGGCCGGTGCGGATCGCGGCGGGCACGTCCTCGGTCACCGTGTCCGTTCTCTATTTGGTGGCGCAAATGGTGGGAGCGGGCAGCCTGGTCGCGCTGCTGCTGGGACGGACCAGTCAGGCCGCCCAGGCGTGGACGGTCATCGGGGTCGGCGCGCTGATGGTGATCTACGTGTCCTTGGGAGGGATGCGGGCCACCACCTGGATCCAGATCGTGAAGGCCGTCCTGCTGCTGGGCGGGACGGTGACGCTGACCGTGCTGGTGCTGCTGCGCTTCCACGGCGATGTCGACCAGTTGCTGCTCACGGCGGCCGAGCGCAGCGGACACGGGAAGGCGTTCCTGGCGCCGGGACTCAGGTACGGCGGGAGTTGGAGCGCGCGGCTGGACTTCATCAGCCTGGGGCTGGCGCTGGTGCTGGGCACGGCGGGACTGCCGCACATCCTGTCGCGGTTCTACACGGTGCCGACCGCGAAGGCGGCCCGGCGGTCGGCGGTCTGGTCGATCGGGCTGATCGGCGGTTTCTATCTGATGGCGATCGTGCTGGGCTTCGGGGCCGCCGCCGTCGTCGGGCCGGACGCGGTGCGCGCGTCGAACGAGTCGGGGAACACGGCGGTCCCGCTGCTGGCCCTGGACCTGGGCGGCGGCGCGGGTTCCACAGCGGGAGCGGTTCTGTTCGCGGTCGTCGCCGCCGTTGCCTTCGCGACGATCCTCGCGGTGGTCGCCGGGATCACCCTCGCCTCCTCGGCGTCCGTCGCCCACGACCTGTACACCTCGCTGTGCAGGCCGCGCGCCGGACAGCGCAGCGAGGTGGCGGTGGCGCGCACGGCGGCCGTCGGCATCGGAGTGGTGGCCATCGCCCTCGGTCTGCTGGCCCGTGACCTCAACGTCGCCTTCCTGGTCGGTCTGGCCTTCGCCGTGGCCGCCTCGGCGAACCTGCCGGTGCTGCTGTACTCGCTGTTCTGGCGGGGCTTCACGACCCGCGGCGCGGTGTGGGCCGTATACGGCGGACTCGTCCCGGCCCTGGTACTGGTCGTGCTGTCTCCAGTGGTGTCCGGGAGCCCGGGGGCGCTGTTCCCGGACGTCGACTTCCAGTACTTCCCGCTGGAGAACCCGGGGATCGTCTCCATCCCGCTCGGTTTCCTCGCCGGCTGGCTCGGGACGGTCACCTCGGACGAGGTGCCGGACGAGGCCAGGCACGCGGAGACCGAGGTGCGGTCGTTGACCGGAGCGGGGGCTGTATAGGTCCTATGGCGCCACCCAGGCCTCGTAGTTGCTATGGCGCCACCCAGGCGTACCGGTGTTCCGGGCGGCCGGTGTCGCCGTACTTCAGGGAGAGGCGCAGCCGGCCGGCCTGTTCCAGGTGGCGGAGGTAGCGCTGGGCGGTGGAGCGGCTCAGGCCGGTCTCGGCGGCCACCTCGTGGGCGGAGAGCGGCTGGTCGGCGCGGTGCAGGACCCCGCAGATGAGGTCCGTGGTCGGCTCGGAGTGGCCGCTGGGCAGCCCGGGCGCCGAGGGGGCGGGTGAGGTGCGCAGGGCGCCGAAGATCCGGTCGACCTGCTCCTGCCCGGTCAGGCCCCGGCCGCCGACCCGGTCCACGGTGCGGCGCAGCGCCGCGTAGGAGTCCAGGCGGGTGCGCAGCGCGGCGAAGGTGAACGGTTTGACCAGGTAGTGCAGGGCGCCCAGGCGCATCGCCCGCTGGACGGTGGTCACGTCGCTGGCCGCCGTGATCATGATGACGTCGGTGCCATGGCCCTGTTCCCGCATCCGGTGGACGAGTTCGAGACCGGTCTGGTCCGGCAGATAGTGGTCCAGCAGGACCAGGTCGATGGTGCCGCGTTCCACGGCGGCCAGGGCCTGGGCAGCGCTGTGCGCGCGGGCGGCCACCCGGAACCCGGGAACCTTCCCCACGTACTTGGCGTTTATCTCAGCGACGCGGAAGTCGTCGTCGACCACCAGGACGTCAATCATCAGGCCTCTCCTTCAAGGCCGGCGAGCGTTAAGCCCGTGTTTCGTCTGCGCAGTTGTAGCGCGCGCAAAATGAGCACAACAGGTGCTTGCGAGCAAAAGAACGGCTTGCGCCCAGAAGACTGCTGCTGTGGTCCGTGCCACACCTACCGTCCCGGCCCATGAGCGCAGACACCAGCCCCGCCATCGAGCTGCGGGGCGCGAGCAAGATCTTCAAGACCCCGTCGGGGGGTCTGCACACGGCTGTCCGCGACCTCGACCTCACCGTCGGACGCGGTGAGTTCGTGGCTGTCGTGGGGCCGACGGGTTGTGGCAAGTCCACCACGCTGACGCTGGTCAGCGGGCTGGAAGAGCCCACCGAGGGCGATGTGCTGGTGGCCGGTCAGCCGGTCGCCGGAGTCGGGGACAAGGTCGGTTTCGTCTTCCAGCAGGACGCCACCTTCCCCTGGCGGACCGTGCTGTCCAACGTGATGGCAGGACCCCGCTTCCGGGGCGTGCCCAAGGCGGAGGCGAAGGAGAAGGCCCGCGCCTGGCTGGCCAGGGTCGGTCTCGCGGCCTTCGAGGACCGCTACCCGCACCAGCTCTCCGGCGGCCAGCGCAAGCGGGTGGCGCTCGCCGCGACCTTCGTCAACGACCCCGAGATTCTGCTCATGGACGAGCCCTTCTCCGCGCTCGACGTGCAGACCCGGGCCCTGATGTCGGACGAACTCCTGGAGTTGTGGGAGGGCACGGGCGCCTCGGTCGTGTTCGTCACCCACCACCTGGAGGAGTCCATCGCGCTGGCCGACAAGGTCGTCGTCATGACCGCCGGGCCGGCGACCGTGAAGCAGGTCTTCGACATCGACCTGCCCCGCCCCCGCAAGGTCGAGTCGGTGCGTCTGGAGCCGCGGTTCATCGAGATCTACCGCGAGATCTGGGAGTCCCTCGGCGAAGAGGTCCGCATCACCCGTGAGAGGGGCGCCGCCCATGTCGCCTGACGTCCTCAGCACACCGGTCGTCGACACGGCCAAGACCCCGAACCGTACCCAGACGCGGGTCCAGGCCGCCCGCAGACGCAAGGCGATCGTGTACGCCGTGCGGGTGCTGCTCCTGGTGGCCGTCCTCGGCCTGTGGGAGGTCCTCTCCCGGGCCGGCGCCATCGATCCGTTCAACTTCTCGATGCCGTCGAAGATCTGGGAGCAGATCTGGACCTGGGTGACCCACGGCACCGCACTCGGCTCCCTCGGCGAGCAGATCTGGTACACGCTCTACGAGGCGCTGCTCGGCTGGGTCATCGGCGTGGTCGCCGGTGTCGTCTTCGGTATCGCCCTGGGACGGATCGCGTTCCTCGCCGACGTCCTCGGCCCGTACATCAAGGTGCTCAACTCGATCCCCAGGATCGTGCTGGCCCCGATCTTCGTGATCTGGTTCGGGCTCGGCGCCTCCTCCAAGGTCGCCTCGGCCGTGGTCCTGGTGTTCTTCCCGGTGTTCTTCAACGCCTTCCAGGGTGCCCGCGAGGTCGACCGCAACCTCGTCGCCAACGCCCGGATCCTGGGCGCGAGCGACCGCAGGGTGACCCTGCAGGTCGTCATCCCGTCCGCCACCTCGTGGATCTTCACCAGCCTCCACGTCAGCTTCGGCTTCGCCCTCATCGGCGCCATCGTCGGCGAGTACATCGGCGCCACCAAGGGCATCGGCCTGCTCGTCGCGCAGTCGCAGGGCACGTTCAACGCAGCCGGTGTGTACGCCGCGATGGTCATCCTCGCCGTCGTCGCGCTCGCCGCCGAGGGGCTGCTCACCTTCGCCGAGCGCCGCATCTTCCGCTGGAAGCCGTCGGACTCCGACAGCTGAACCCGGCCGCCTTCTCCTCCCGCACCGCCTCTCACAAGGACGTGAACGTCATGCGCAAGTCCGCCAGATACACCACCCTGGCCGCCGCCGGCCTGCTCGCCCTGTCCTCCCTGACCGCCTGCGCCAACGACGCGGCGAGCACGACCTCCAGCGGCTCCGCCGGCAAGGGCGACGGCAAGGGGACGAAGGTCAAGATCATGGTCGGTGGCCTGGACAAGGTCATCTACCTGCCGGCGATGCTCACCCAGCGGCTCGGCTACTTCGACGCCGAGGGTCTCGACGTGGAACTGCTGACCGAGCCGGCCGGTGTCCAGGCCGAGACGGCCCTCGTCGCCGGGCAGGTCCAGGGCACGGTCGGCTTCTACGACCACACGCTGGACCTCCAGACCAAGGGCAAGGCGGTGGAGTCCGTCGTGCAGTTCTCGCGGGCGCCCGGCGAGGTCGAGATCGTCTCCACCAAGGCGGCCGGCGACATCACCTCGCCCAAGGACTTCAAGGGCAAGAAGCTCGGCATCACCAGCCTCGGCTCGTCGACCGACTTCCTGACGAAGTACCTCGCCGTCAAGAACGGCGTGAAGGTCAGCGACTTCTCGCCGGTCGCCGTCGGGGCGGGCGCCACCTTCATCTCGGCGCTCCAGCAGGGCTCCATCGACGGCGGTATGACGACGGACCCGACCGTCGCGACCATCCTGGACAAGAAGGCGGGCAAGATCCTTCTGGACATGCGGACGCCGGAGGGTTCCCAGAAGGCGCTCGGCGGCCCGTACCCGTCGTCCAGCCTGTACATGCAGACGGACTGGGTCAACAGCCACAAGGACACCGTCCAGAAGATGGTCAATGCGTTCGTCAAGACGCTCAAGTGGATGTCGACGCACAGTGCCGCCGAGATCGCGGCCAAGATGCCCGCCGACTACGCCCAGGGGAACAAGGCCCTCTACACGCAGTCCATCAAGAGCACGCTGCCGATGTTCACCGACGACGGCGTGATGCCGGAGAACGGCCCGGAGACCGTGGAGAAGGTGCTCAAGGCGTTCAACACGAACATCCAGAACCACGATGTCGACCTGAGCAAGACGTACACGACGGAGTTCGTCAAGGCTGCCAAGTAGAAGGCTGCCGAAGGAGAAGGCTGCCGAGCGGAAGACTGTCTGGACGTACGGCTCAGCCGCGGGTCGCCCACACGTAACGGTGTTCGGGGCGGCCCGCGTCGCCGTACTTGAGGGTCAGCCGGGCCCGGCCCGTGCGCTCCAGGAGTTTCAGATAGCGCTGGGCGGTCTGACGGCTGACCCCGGTCCGCTCGGCGATCTCCTGGGCCGACAGCGGGCTGTCGGCGTTCATGAGCGACTGGCGGACCAGCTCGGCTGTGGTGGGGGAGTGCCCTTTGGGCAGCTCGGGCTGGGACGGCGTGGACAGGGCGCCGAAGATACGGTCCACCTCGGCCTGTTCGGCCTCGCCGCCACCGTCCAGGGTGCGCCGCAGCCGGGCGTACGCCTCCAGCCTGGCGCGCAGCCCCGCGAACGCGAACGGTTTCACCAGGTACTGCAGGGCGCCCTGGCGCATCGCCGCCTGCACGGTCGACACGTCCCGGGCCGCCGTCACCATGATCACGTCGGTCTGGTGGCCACGTCGGCGCATCTCCTGGACCACCGCGAGGCCCGTGTCGTCGGGCAGGTAGTGGTCCATCAGGACCAGGTCGAGGCGGGGGAGCGTCTCCAGCCGGTGCAGCGCCTCGGCCGCGTTGTGGGCCTCGCCGGCCACGTGGAAGCCGGGCACCTTCTCGACGTAGGCCGCGTTGACCCGGGCGACCCGGGTGTCGTCGTCCACGACCAGGACCTCGATCATCGTGCTTCCCTGCCGTTCGGTCATCGTGTCTCTTCGTCGGCCGGTGCGAGCACCGGTTCCAGTTCCGGCTCGGTCAGCGCCTCGGGGAGCATCACGGTGAACTGCGCGCCTCCGCCGTCCGCCTCGTCCACGGACGCGCTGCCGCCCTGCCGTTCGGCGAGCCGGCGCACCAGGGGGAGCCCGATGCCGCGCTTGCCGTGCGCGGGCGGTTTCTTGGTGGACCACCCCTCGGTGAACGCCAGTTCCCGCTGCTCCGCCGGGATCCCGGGCCCGGTGTCACGCACCCGGAGGACGACCGCGCGGCCCTCGGTGCGCAACTCGACCTCCACGCGCGCGTGCAGCGAGCCGGCCACCGCGTCCAGCGCGTTGTCGACGAGGTTGCCCACCACCGTGACCAGCCCTCTGGGGTCGATCAGCCGGTCCGGGAGACGGGTGCGGTCCGACACCCACAGGGCGACCCCGCGCTCGGCCGCGACGGTCGCCTTGCCGACCAGCAGGGCGGCCAGCAGCGGGTCCTGGATCTTCTCGGTGACCTGTTCGGCGGTGACCCGGTGGTCGCTGACCACCTCGCCGACGAACTCCACGGCGTCGTCGTACATCTCCAGCTCGAGGAACCCGAGCAGGGTGTGCATCCGGTTGGCGTGCTCGTGGTCCTGGGCGCGCAGGGCGTCGATGAGCCCACGCGTCGAGTCGAGTTCGCGGCCGAGCTGCTCCAGCTCGGTGCGGTCGCGCAGGGTGGCGACGGCGCCGCCGTCGTCGGTGGGCATCCGGTTGGCCACCAGGACCCGCTGGCCGCGCACGGTGAGCAGGTCGGTGCCGGTCACCCGGCCGGTCAGCACATCGGTCGTACGGCCGTCACCGAGGGCCTCGTCGGGGGTCCGGCCGACGGCCTCGTCGCCGATGCCCAGCAGGCGCCGTGCCTCGTCGTTCAGCAGCCGGACACGGCCGCCGCGGTCCAGGGCGACGACGCCCTCGCGGATGCCGTGCAGCATGGCCTCGCGTTCGGCGAGCAGCGCCGAGATGTCGGAGAAGGCCAGGTCACGGGTCTGTCGCTGGACCCTCCGGGAGATCAGCCAGGCGGCCAGCGCACCGACGGCGAGAGCGCCGCCCGCGTAGGCGAACAGCACCGGGATCGTGCCCAGCAGACGTGCCCGCACGCTGTCGTAGGCGATGCCCACCGAGACCGCCCCGATGATCCGGTGCCCGGAGTCGTACAGCGGCACCTTGCCGCGCGCCGAGCGGCCCAGGGTGCCGCTGTCGATCTGCATGACCTCCTTGCCGTCCAGTGCCTCCTGGGGGCTGGTAGACACATGCCGGCCGATCACCGACGGCGTGGTGTGGGACCAGCGGAAGCCGCCTTTGTCCATCACGACGATGTACTCCGCGCCGGTGGCCTTCCGGATCCGTTCGGCCTCCTGCTGCACCGGACCGTCCACGCTGGGCGGGGTGGTCAGGACGCCCTCGGCGATCCCCGGGTCCTGGGCGGTGGTCTGGGCGATCGCCAGGGCCCTGCGCATCGCCTCCTGGTCCAGCTGTTTGCTCAGCGGCGCGAGGAAGAGCCCGGTCGCGAGCACCGCGACCCCCGCGGCGATCGCCAGCTGCATCAGCAGGACCTGCGTGAACGCCTTCCGGGGCAGCCGAGGGCGCAGACGGCGCGCGGGGGGCGTGGGACTCATGACCACGACGGTACGTGCGCGGATGCGCCGTACCTAAGGGGTGTGGCGTGGATCTCTTGACCAGTTCTTGGGAAACCCGGATCGGTGGGACGAGGGGGATCAGCTCGCGAGGGCCGACGCCGTCCGCAGTTCCCGCAGCGACACCACGTCCATTCGGGCCGGTGACCCCAGCACCGAGACCCCGCAGCTCTCCGGGCGCGGCGGCAGGGAAGCGCCCTGGGCCACCGCGACCCGCCAGCGGCGGCCGTCGACGTGATCGACGGTGACGTGCCAGCGCGGGGCCGCACCCTCGGTCCGTACGACGCTCAGCGCGCCCGCGGTGTGCTCGCCCACCGCTTCGCGCACGGCCAGCTCGGCCGCCTGGCCGGGCCGCCCCCAGGCGGAGCACCCCCGGCACCCCTCCAGCACCACACGGCCCTCCTGGGCGCCGTGCAGGACCTCCTTGACGGCATGGGCCTCGGCGCGCCCGTACGCGTAGCCGTACGGCAGCACGAGCACCGTCGGCGAGAAGCGATGACCACCCAGATGGGTGACCTCCCAGGTGCCCCGTACCCCGGATGCGGCCAGCTCGGTGGCGAGCGGGCGGCCCAGCAGGGCGCAGCAGCGGTCGCGCTTGCCGTTGGTGCAGACGAGGGCGAGCGGGCCGCCGGAGTGCGGCCGGCCGCCGAGCGCCGTGCCGAACGAACGGTGGTCGCCCGCCCCGAGGGCCGCGAGGTCGAGGCCGAGCAGCCGGTGCGGATCACGGGTCTCG
>NZ_JBEYFC010000212.1:0-14131 GCF_040634175.1 Streptomyces sp. NPDC007162 | reverse complement strand
GGTCCGAGGCAGCCTGGCGAAGGTCACGGGAATCGGTAAGGGTGCCCCTGTCCAGAGGGCTGACGCCAAGGACCTGGACGGTCTGACTCAGGGCATCGACTTCCACGAGCTGGTCCTGCACGCCGTACCGAAGAACATCTTCGCCGCGTTCGGTGAGGGCAACCTGCTCGGCGCGATCGTCTTCGCGCTGCTGGTGGGTGTCGCGATGGCCGCGATCGGGGAGAAGTCCGCGCCCTTCGCCTCCGTCCTGGAGTCCGTCGCCGCGGTGATGTTCAAGGTCGTCGGCTACGTGATCCGCGTCGCGCCGCTGGGGGTGTTCGGTTTCATCTCCTACGACGTCGCGTACTACGGCTTCGGCAACCTGCGCAGCCTGATGGGGTTTGTCGCCGTGGTGTACGCGGGTCTGGCGATCGTCCTCGGCGTACTGTTCCCCCTCATCGCCGTCATCTTCCGCATCCGCTACGTCGAGTTGCTGAAGGCGGTCGGGGGTCTCGCCGGGATCGCGTTCGTCACCCGCAGCTCCGAGTCGGTGCTGGCCCCGCTGATGGGCAGACTCGCAGCGTTCGGCCTGAGCCGGTCCACGACCTCCTTCGTCGTCCCCCTCGGCTACTCGTTCAACACCGACGGCTCAGTCCTCTACCAGGCGGCCGCGCTGGTCTTCCTGGCCAACGCCTACGGCGCCGACACATCCCTGCCTGCCTTGCTGGTCATGGTCGGAGTGCTGGTGATCCTCTCCAAGGGCATGGCCGGCGTGGCCTCGGCTTCGATCGTCGTCCTCATCGCCGCGGGGAACTCCATCGGCCTGCCCGCTGAAGGCATCGCCCTGCTCCTCGGCGTGGACTTCATCGTGGACATGGCCCGCACCGGCGTGAACGTCATCGGCAACTCGCTCGCCGCCGCCGTCGTGGACAGCTCCGAGAAGCGGCGCGAGGCGAAACTCGACCCGGCTGAGGCGGCCCGGGGCAAGGTCGCGCCCGCCGACACGACCGGCCCCGGCTCCCCGCCGGAACGCACTCTGCAAAAGGATGCGGCGCAGTGACGAGCCCGACCGGCAGCACGGAGATCATCGGCATCCTGGGCGGCATGGGACCGGCGGCCACCGCCGACTTCTACGCCAAGCTGGTGTCGATGACTCCGGGCCGCAGCGACCAGGACCACCTCAGGACGGTCATCTGGTCCGACCCCACGATCCCCGACCGCACCGAGGCCCTCCTCGGTGACGGGCCGGACCCCACGCCCTGGCTGCTCAACGGAAGCCGAGTCCTGCGCGAGGCCGGCGCGACTGTGATCGCCATCCCCTGCAACACCGCGCACGCCTTCGTGCCCCGGATCGCCGACCACGTCGGCCTGCCGATCGTCCACATGATCGGCGAGGTCGCGCGCCACCTCGCAACGCTGCGGCCGGCCGTCAGCACCGTCGGCCTGCTGGCCACCACCGGCACCGTCCACGCAGGTCTCTACCAGGAACGGTTCGGCCGCTACGGCATCCACCTCGTGCTGCCCGACCCCAGTCAGCAGGACCACGTGATGACCGCCATCCGGGATGTCAAAGCAGGTCAGCACGGCCTGGCGGGCGTATCTCTGGCCGACGCCGCCCAAGAGCTGATCACGCGGGGCGCACAGGCGATCATCGCGGGCTGCACCGAGATTCCCCTCGGTCTCCCGGCCGACGCCCTCGGCCTGCCGTTGGTCGACCCGGCCGTCGTCCTGGCCCGGGCCCTCGTCCGCCGGGCCCGGGCGGCATGACGGGGGCGACGGGTGGACTGGAGGATGAGCGATGTATCGTACGCAATATGTCACTCGACAGCCCTGTCTCCCGCCGCCTCCTCAGTGACGAGGTCTTCCACCGCCTGCGCGATTCCATCGTGCGCGGCGAACTCGTCCCGGGGGAGAAGGTCAAGGACAGCGAGCTCGCCGAGCGCCTCGGGCTCAGTCGCACCCCGGTGCGCGAGGCGCTCGCCCGGCTCGCCGACATCGGCCTGGTCGAGGCCAAGCCGGGTGTCTACACCCGTATCACCACGCTCAACCGCCGCGACGTCGAGAAGACCCTCGCCGTGCTGCGTTCACTGGACCGACTCGCCATCGAAACCGCCGTACCGGCAATGACCGAGCGGGATCTGCGGTCCATGCGGGAGGCCAACCGCGCCTTCGAACGTGCTGTCGCCGCCAACGACATCACGGCGGCCCTCGAAGCCGACGACCGGTTCCACGCCGTCCCCATCGCGATCGCGGACAACCCGGTACTCAGCCGGATCGTCGAACAGCTCCACCCCCAGATCCACCGCATCCTCTACCGCAAGTTCTCCACGCTCCTGGGCGGCCGCAACACGATCGAGCACCACGACCAGCTCGTCGACATCTGCGCGACCCGTGACGCCGCCGCGGCCGCCGATCTCTCCGGACAGCACTGGTCCGAACTCGGCGGCCACATCAACCAACTCTTCGACACCAACCAATTCGCCGACGACGTGACCGCCTACTGACCTTCGAAGCGTGGTGGGGTCTGCACGGTGAGTGGTGTGGCTCCCGAGCTGGAAGCGACAGTTGATGACTGACGTGACGAAGTGACACCGAGGCCCGGGCAGGCCGCCGCGGGTGCGACGGGTGTTGGAGGCCGTGCCGACGGACGGCAGGACGTTGCCAACCGGCGTATCGAGGAACTGCTTCGCGAGTACGAATGACGGCACCTGATCGTGCCCGAGGCCTCTGGGGTGACGCCCAGGGGGCTTGCCGTTTGCCCTGCCTCTCAAGCATGCCCAGTGGCCTGGGTCTGTTCTGAGGCGAGCCGACGGGCAAGGCTGTTCCGCTCCCTGTCGAGAGTGGTGAGCAACCGAGCGCGAGGGTCTTCGCAGTCGGGCTCCACCTCGACGCCCAGGTCGTGGCGGAGGGCGACTTGCAACAGATATACCCCGTCGGACAGCGGCCTGCTGAACCAATCCTTGGCTCGCTCGTACGACCCGTCTGAGTCAGGACGGCTCGGCAACTGCTTCACGACGGAGTACCCGACCCCGAGCGCCCTGTTGAGGGCCGAGGCGATCTGATGGACGTCCTTCGGCAGTGCCATCCGCGCCCCGGCGCACCTGCAACCGGATGGCCGACGCCGGACAGCTCACCAAGGACCCCGGCGGCCGGTACTACCTGGACACCGACACCCGGACGGACGCTGACGCTTCGGGAGACGCGTCCCGTCCCGAGGTGATCCACCGGCCCTATCACGGCTGCATCGACGGCCACGAGGAAGCCGCCAACGCGAAGATCACAAGGGCATTGGAAGAGGACGGAGACGCTGCATAGCGCTCTGTGTCATCGCGCCGCGAGGGCGGTCCGGGAGATTCGGACCGCCCTTATGGGCCGGCACGTACCTGCGGCTCTCCTGACTGCGCTCGCGTGGGAGCGCCCCGCAGCGCGTGGCTGCGGGGCGCCTGGTGGGGTTTAGTCGACATCCTGCCCGTTGAACTTGCCGCCCTTGCAGGTCGGGAGCCCGGCCGCGGACGTGTTCGACCGATCGACCGTTCCACCGCCCTGCTCGCACTCACCCGGGGTGAGGCTGGCGGGGGTGGCGGTTGTGGCGGTGGCGGTTGTGGCGGTGGCGGTGGCGGCGCCTGTGAGGCCGAGTCCGGCGAGGGCTGCCGTGGCGATGACGGCGGCGAGGATTCGTCGAATGCGCATGTGGTTCGCCTTTCACGGATTGCCTCGGTTGGGACACCACTCAGCTTGATGTTCATCCATGTGGGCGACACGTCATGTTAGGCCGTTCGGGTGACATTGCTGTCGGGTGCAGGATCGGTGACGCGACCCGTCGGACAGGCCCTAGCTGGGCTGCCGCCTTCCTCCGCTCCCTCGGCGGTGAACTTGAGCAGGGTGCCGGGTTCACCGCAACCCGTGCGCCGCCGCTGCCGCGAACACAGCCGTCACCCAGGTCCACAGCACCGCGAGCCCGACATGGCCTGCGGTGCGCAGGCGATGGCCGCGCCATGTGCGGGGGGAGAAGTAGGCGAACTCCATGATCCAGCGCAGGCCCCAGAACAGGGTCTGGCCACAGAGCAGGAACGTCGGCAGGGGTGCGCCGGTGAGCAGGGCCGGCGCGAAGGCCAGGGGAAGGGAACCGAGAAGTGCGCAGGTCAATGCGATGAAGAACAGGTGCGCGTAAGAGACCTGGCGGGTGAGCAGGCTGCTGGCGCGCAGGTCGGCGGGCCACCCCAGTATCCGCGGGAGCGCGACGTGCACCAGTCCCATGAAGATCAGGGCGACGCCGACCAGGCGCAACTGGCCACTGAGACTGAGAAGTTGGGTCACTTGCGATCCTTGCTGAAGGCGAATACCGCGATCAGGCCCGCGAAGCGGCGCTCGGCACTGTGTTCCAGCCCTGCGTGGGCGGCGAGCCGCAACCATTCCTGACGGGGCAGGAAGTGCCAGGCGCCGGGCCCGAACACGGCTGTGTTGGCGGCATCTCGCAGGTGCTCGGCGACCAGCAGCGTGCCGCCGGGCCGCAGCAGCCGGGCGCATTCGGTGAACAGCCGCTCCCGGTCCTGTGCGCGGCGCAGTTCGTGCGCGGCGAAGACGAGCAGGACGGTGTCGGCCGAGTTCGCCGGGTGCGGCAGCGCCTCTGGGCGGCCCGGTGCGGCGTGGGCGGGGGGAGGCACCCGGCGTCGGGCGCGGCGCAGGGACCCTTCGCTCGTCAAGGCCGGGTCGTACAGGTCGATGGCGGTGCGCTGGGCCTTCGGCCAGCGTGCGGCGAGTGGGGCGCTCACCTCGTCCAGGCCGGTGCTCACCACCACGTATGCCGACGGGATGCGAGGCAGTAGGTCCTCCAGCCAGTCGTACGTGTACAGGCCGGAGCGGTCGTAGACGTGCCAGCTCGCCGCCGTGGCGGTGCACAGCAGAGTGAGTGCCGCGACCGATCCCGTCCGGGCGAGGGGGCCCAGCGCGCGAGGCAGACGCGGAGCAAGGAGGGCTGCGGCCGCCGCAGTCCCCGCACCCGCTGCGTACTGGGGCCAGTTATAGGCGATGACGTCGCGGACGCCGGAGTGCCGCAGCGTCACCGTATGGCGCCGATCTCGGTGCGGCGCACACCGCGGTGCCAGCCGTAGTCGACGCCCGCAACGTGGAAGGCGTTGGCGAGGACGGGGCGGGTTCCGGCGAGCGGGCCGTGGTCGAAGAAGGTCAGCCGGCGCACATCGACACAGACCGGCTGCGGGTCCCACTGCGTACGGAATGCCTTGACCACGATCACGGAGCGGGTCTCGGGTTCGTACTCGAAGGTGTAGGGCAGGGGGCCGGCGAAGCGGCGGGCGGCTCGGGCGTCGGCGAAGGGGCTGTGCGGGGGCAACGGCGCCGGAGCGCTGTGCAGGTCGGCACGCACCAGCAGGTCGGCGTACCCGTCGGCGCTGTCGACCCGGAATTCCAGGGTGCCGTCCGTGGCGCGCGAACTGATATGGGCAAGGCGATAGTTATAGCGGGTGAACAGGTTGCCGCCCAGCCGCATCAACCGGGTATCGGTGTCGCTGCGCAGGATGCGCAGCCCCCGCATGGTGCGCCCGCCAGGGGTGCGGAAGCGGGTGAAAACGCGGTATCCGGTCAGCAAGAAGTCACGGCCCAGCCGCGCGGGCAGGAACGCCGGCCGCAGGGCACGGGTGTCCACCAGGGCGGCGGCCACGAAGCCGTACTCCACGCCCTGCTCGCCGCGGGGGTACGTGTCAAGTTCCAGGCCCGGCGGCACCAGCTGGCGCAGCGCCTCGGCGGGCAGAGCGTAGGTCAGCACGAGCGAGTGCGCGAAATGCGTGCTCATCGCCATGGGATGACGTTGCACCAAGTGCCTCACGGGTCGATCCTCCTGTCCTCGGCGCCCGAGGGGTCTGCGCCCAGCCGTATGACGCGCACCACGCCCCACAGCGCCGACCGGTCCTGCGCAGCCCAGCCGGGTCCGGTCGCCGTGGGCTCGCGGAAGCTGCGCAGAACGACGATGCCGCCGGGACGCACGGCACGCCGCACGGCGGCGCGCAGCCGGCCGGCGAAGGCGGGGCCAGGCCCGTCGAGCACGTTCGAGAGGGTCACCGCGTCATAGCCGGCCCGCGGAGCCTGTTCCAGCGCGTCGACCACGTCGGCGTGGACGAGGCGGACGTCCGGCGCGAACAGCGGCTGTGCCCCCGGAAGTTCGACCCCCGCGAGTAGCCGCCACATCCAGGGGTTACAGGCATTGGCGTGCCCAGCGACGGTCCGCCCCAGGCGTCGTCTGAGCACCTTGTCGAAGCGTGCCGGGACCACTTGCGCGAACGAGGGGCGCAGCGCGACCGCAAGCGCGCCGCCCGGCCGCAGCGCGAGCCACATCAGATGTCTCAGCCCCGGGCCGTCCAGGGCAGTGCGCCAACGCCGGGCCTGTTCGGCCGGATCATCGAGGGCGAGGAAGGCGCGCAGTGCGGGCCCGCGCCAGGCCGGCAGCAGCGCGCCGGCCGCTCCACGGCCCAGCCGCATCAGTGTCTCTGCGGAGCCTTCCGCGGTGGTTCTGCCGGCGAGCCGGTCACGTGCGTAGGCGAGTTGTACCGGGTTGACGTCGACGGCTGTCACGTCGTGACCGGCCTGCTGCAGGGCGGCGGCGGTGTCGCCCGCGGAGGCGATGCACAGCACCCGCGCCCCCGCGCTGGGCAGGACGCCGAGCTCGACACCGCAGTCCTCGTACATCCGCCCGAACAAGAGGCGGGGGCCGCCCGACCCGCTGATGATCCGGCCGCGTGCCCATGGTGTGCCGCTCACCGGACCGCCACGCCGGGTGAGGTCCGTTCCACCAGCCAGACCAGCGCTACCAAGGCCAGATTCTGGGTGAGCATCCGCCCCGGTTCCGCTATGTGATCCAGGCCGAACAGCAGTCCGCCCGCGTTGAACACCACCACGAGCGCCGTCTGTACGACAGCGGCGGCCCGCGCCCACAGCCCGGAAAGCGCCCACAAACCAATGGCGGCCTCCGCGATCCCGATGACGATCAGCGCCGTCGGCACCGCCCAAGCCGGCATATGGGGAACGTCCCCGAGAATGGCCCGCTGATCGTCCCGCCCCGGCCAGACCTTGCACCACAGGCCCTCGTAGAACCACACCAGAGCAACAGCCCAGCGCGCCAGCACCCCTTGCCACCCCGTCGCTACGCTCCGGTCTCCCAGCCCTTCGGGTGGTGCCTCTGCGGCGGGCTGTACATCGGACGCACCGGCGCGAAGCGCGGCCGGAGAAGACCCGACCAGAAAGTCCATGGACACCACACCCGATCGCAGAATTGAACGCGTTCAAGAACAGTCTACTCATGTACAACCGTCGTAGATCAGGGGCGAGACGAAGCCTCTACCGAGGCCTGATCTTCGAGGACGCGATCGACGAGGGGCTGATCACGTCAGACCCGGCCGCCAGGCGGCGCGGACGCGGCAGGCGCGCCGGCCGCTCCCGGGACCGTGGTCCGGAGAAGGTCGTCACCGACGCGCTCGGCATCCTGCTCACCGCCGAGCGGGCCACCCTGCTCTCCGGCTGCGACGACGAGTTCGTCGCCGTGGCCCTCAAGGGATGCACTGGCATGCGCTGGGACGGAATCGTCGGCCTGGAGACCGAGTTCACCCGACCCGGAGCAGTCCGCGTCGACTGGCAACCGTACGAACTCGGCACGGGCGAGCTGGTGCGCTGCCCCAAGGGCGACAGCTACCGCACCATCGACTCGACGAACCGGCTGTCGGCGCTGGTGGCCAACCACATCGCCCGCACGAAAACCATCGATCCGGACGAGGTATGGCACCGCATCGACGCCGAGCCCGGGGATCTCAGCGACGTTGTCTACGCCGCCCAACGGGTCGCCACCGTCGACGGAGATCTCAACACGCACGAGAAGGCACTCATCGCCGAGCTACATGAGCGCTGCCAGCGACGCTGAACCGTCGGTGCGCAGGTCCCACGAAGGCCGAGGTCTGCCCTACGGAGAATCGCTGTCGGGGCGTCACCTCACTGTGGCTTCAACGTCGGCAATCGGCCCCAGCGAATTGGCCATCGCTGGCTCCGGCATCCGTTCGATGACGGTCTGCGGTGGCCCCGCCTCACGGCCGTACCCCCACGTGAGCGGCGGTGGGGCCGCTTTGGGGCGTCACCCGATGTTGTGCAGCCGGTGGGGCCAAGTGGCCAATATCGAGGGCCCGCTGAACAACGTCACAGCCACCTCACTGGTTGCCCGGAGCGGTTAGCAGCGCGCCTGCCCGAAGTGCGCACGGCACAACGGGCCTTGCCACACAAGGAAAGAGACGATGGCCCCAGCGCGGGGGCCAGCACACCGGTCCGGAGCCGGGTGGCGACGGTCAACGTGACGGAGGCTGTTCGATCGCGCCGCCCCGATGAGGTGTAGGGATGTAGCCCTTGGCCCCAGCGGGGCAGAGCGTCGAGGCACGCCTGGGAGCAGGCGTTGACCAGCAGCGGCAGAACATCGGTCGCCACCGCCCGGGAGAGCCACGCCTGGTGCGGGCCCGTCGCCGGGATCGGCCCGGTGCAGACGCTGCAGGTGCGGGCCACGGTGGTGCCCCAGCGGGCGGGAGTCAGGCCCTCAAGGTCAAGGACCGTGTCGTCGGGCGGGAGGAGCCGTGGGAACGGCGGCCGGTACTTGTAGTTGCCGTAGATCGAGCGCGTGCTCACCGTGCTGTTCACCAGCCGAGTGCACCGCGTGATTTCGTGCGGGAAAGTGCAGCCGTCGCGACGTGTAGGGGCCGAACTCCTCCAGGCTTGTCATGTCGCCGATCTCCGGAGGTATCCGAACCAGGTTGCTTCCGTACAGCACCAGAGTCCCCACCGCCGTCAGCCGCCCGATCGACACCGGCAGCGTCACGATCTGCCGCCGCTCCTCGGGACTCAGTTCCGGCAGCGGGCGGAACTCCTCCCGCCCGTCGTCCACCGCTACTTCGATCAGCTCCAGCAGCCCGAGCCAGCCCGGAGCACTGGTGTCCTGGATTTCGGCGTGGAAGGACGTCGCCGCGCCGGTCGGACTCACCCGGACCTGGCTGAAACAGTGGCAGCGGTCCTGCGCTACCCGGGCCCGGAGTCCACCGCCTCGGGAAAGCGGTTCGGGAAGACCTGCGCGCGCAACTGTTCGTCCGTCATGGCGCAACGATAGGGAAGCGGCACCCGGTACGGCATCATCTGGTGTTCCTGGCCGGTGATGTAGCCGTCCTCCGTCAGGTATTTGGTGATGCTGTCGATCAGGAAGCCCCGGTGTGGATTGGCGAGAGCTCTCTGACGCCCCACAAGACTGCGGTTGCTGTCCGCCGCGCAGCGCGATCAGGCCGTCGAAGGACGCGGTGAGGGTTCGTGCCCGGTCCGCGGCGGTGTGGTGGCAGATCAGCTTGGTGACCGGTTTCGAGGACAGGGCGGCGCCGATCAAGGGATCTGACCGGATTCCTGGATGTCCTTGGTCGTGGTGACCGGGACGTCGCCGAGCTCGTCGATGAGCTTCTCGAAGCCGCTGAAGTCGACCTCGAGGTAGTGGTCCATGCGGGTGTCGGGGCCTCGGGCACGCCACCGCCCACACCACTCCTGTCAGCATCCCGCTCGCGAAACGGTCGTATGACCTGCGGGACTCGGCGCTGTCCACCTGGCTGCGCGCGGGGGCGACCCGGCCGAGGCCCCCTGAGGCCGCCCGGCGCATGAGGAAAGGCACTGGCTGGCGCGGCGAACGCCAGGAGCCATCACCTGCCCATGTGGCGTTCCATCGTGGCAACTGGGGCACGATCGGTCTGATGGCCGCGGCCGTGGCTGAGACGCTTTCTGAGTTGGTTCGGCCAGTAGTCGGGCGGAGCCGGTATCCCACCCCTTTGGAGTGGGACGCCATCGCCTATGCAGCATCCGATCAGAGCCAGCGCGCAACCAACCATAGCGACCAGTGGCAGAAAGCCGTCTACGAGTATGGCGATCAGGAAGGGAGCGACCGGGGCGAGGGCCAGTATCGCGAGTGAGCGGGGTCTTCGGCGCACCAGCCAGCCGAACAGCATGGACAGCACCAGCAGCAAGTGGATGACTGCCAGGACCCCGAACGCGTTGCTCGCGCCGTATCCCAGGTCTGAACGGGGCACGAGCAGGGCCGCGAACGCCAGAAAGCCTCCCGCGAGGTAGACACCGTCGCCTCTGCTCACCCATCTCCCCAGGGTCACCAACGGAAAGACTGCGAGAACCGCGAGCATGACGGAATACTGGCCAACGGCGAGCTCGTCGCCCAGAAGCTGCACCACCAAGTACACCCCCGCCACCAGGGCCAGGCCGTCTCGGACCAGGAGCACCCGGTACAGCGGACCGGCCTGCAGCCCCTCGATGGTGTCGCGCCGGGAACGAACCTTGGCCAGCACGCGCCGCGCGGCCACAGCTTCAACTGTCGAGACAGTCAACATGACGCAGCCCGCGATCAGACAGGCGACGCAGAACGCGTCGACGTCAGGAACTGAGGCGAGGTACTGGTACTGGCCGATATCGGCCGCCTCTTCCAGCGCTCCCTGTCCCAGGGTGGACAGGGCGACCAGGGTGAGTGCGGCCAGGGCGTTCACCATCCAGCTGCGCAGGTCTCCATACGAGTAGTCGCCCCGCTGACGAAGGTGCAGGGTGCCGAACCACGAGCTCAGTGAGACCGGATGGGGCGCGAGCGGCCCGTTGGCCGGCGCACCTGCCCTTTTGTCGGGGACCTCGGAGTCCGGGGCGCTCTCGTCTGCTGGCGCACCATGCTCCTCGGCTGCCGGGGCATATCGGCGAGCAATGGTGACCGCGCCCGCGCCGTCGAATTTACGGCCGGGTTCTGGGACCCCCGGCAAACGCGCCTGCTTCACATATCGGTATAGGTCGTCCAGGTCTATGTACCCATCGTGGTCCGCGTCGTCGGCCGCGCCACGCAGTGCAGCAACGAGTGTGGCCGTGAACGGGCTCGGATGTCCTTTGTAGTCGGTGTCGGCAGCGGTTTGTGTGCTGCTCGACGCGGTGATGACGTAGCGTCCGCTGCCCGCAAGCTGTTGTGGGTCGACCGGGACGACGCCTTTGGCGAACGCACCGCTGTAGCAGCAGTCCAACACGACGACGATGGTACTGGCATGACTGCGTTCCATCATCTTTTTGAGGGCATGCGAAGTAATCGCTGATGAGGCGAGCCGGTCGGCTACCGCATCTCGGCCGCACAGATACAGCTCCCTGAATACCTGTAACCCGTGCCCGCTGTAGTAGAAGAAAAGCGTGTCGCCGGGCTTGGCCGAGGCAAAGAACTCCTCGGTCTCGGCGAGAATCTCGCCGAAGGAACGTTCGTGCAGTACGACGACCTCCTCGGCGGGAAACAAGCCGGTTGCCGGGTCGGTGAGCGCAGCCCACAGCGTCATCCCGTCCGCGCGCGGCCCCTCTAGCGGACGAAGCCGAGCGGGGTCGTTCGGAAACACCGAGTTGCAGATCAGCAAGGCCCTGTGCGACACGGCTCCCCCGGGGCTACGCTCTTTGACTTGCCGAAGGCACCTTACAGAGCGGGGGGAGCGCACGTGGTGGGCTCGGAGACATTGTTTGCCGTCACGCTGTCGATCGACGGTCTGGAGAGCCAACACCCGGCCGTCGAGGAGGCTTTCGCTGAGTTCGTCCACTCCGCACGGGCCGTGCCCGGGCTCGCAGTCACAGAAGAGTCCATCCCCAGCCCGCATTCGAAGGGCAGTGGCCTGTCCGACTTGCTGCTGCTGCCCGGGACCCCTGCGGTGGCCGTGGCTGTCGCGCGGATGTTCCGGCTCTGGCTTCAGCGGGACCGCGCGCGCTCCATCGCCGTCACGGTGCGTCAGGCTGGGAGGGAGGTGCTGTCCGTTGAGGCGTCTGGGGAGGCAGTCTCGATCGACGCGCTGGAGCGCAGCATCAATCAGACGCTTGAACAGCAAAAGCAGCCAGACGCAAACTGAAGGCCCTGGCCCTGCGCACTGCGGCGTGCCCCCACCGCGAGCTGGAGGCACCGGAGCTGGTCCGTCTCCGTCGCGTCGCAGGGACCCGGCGCGAACCAACTTGTTGCCCTGCACCGGGAATGCACCTCACCGCTCCGCGTCTGAACGCTCGTCGAGCGGCTGAGAGCGTTCAGGATCTGTTGCGCGGTTCTTGCCATGCATTCCCCCACGGTGTCCGCGTGTCCTGACCGGCGGGGAACGATAGTTCGGGTCAGCGAGGTGCGTGCAAGTTCGCATAGTGCGCCAAGGACCACAACTGGTCACGCCGGGACCAGGTATGACCAATGGTGACGGAAGACGGTCAGGACGTCCGACAATCCGCGCTCGTCAATTGGACGTCGTCCGAGTGCCTTCCTGCGGGGGGATGCTGGAGTGGATGTGCCGGGCAGCCGTGCTCCCGCCGATCAGAAGGAGGCGGGTATGGACCTGAACGAGCACCATCGCGGCGCACCTGAGCCCGAGCAGCCTGTGGATCGATCCCCGGCGCAGCCGCACGGTGGTGGACGGCCGGATGCCGGCAGCGCGGTGGTGGCCTTGGCGGGCGAGTTCGGGGCGGAGCTGGTGCGGGCGATTCGCGTGGGCTTGGCCGAGGTGGGCAACTCCGGCCACGGGGCACGGGGACCGTCGCAACTGAGTTGGTACGCCTTCGCGGCCGAGTATGCGCGAGCTCACTGGCCAGGCCGGGCGGCGAAGACCCGGGACGAGGTCAGGGATGCGCTGACGGCCGTCACGATGGCGATGCTGGGGACCTTCCTGGCCGGCCGAACGGGCAGCTGCTGCGTCGTGCCCTGCGGCACTGGGCGTTCGTCACGCTCCGACCGGGACAGGGGGAGATGCCGACACAAACATGCCCAGTTCCTGCTGCCCAGCCTGCAGGGGCGGTCCTGACCTGTCGACATCCTCGGATGACGGCCAGGCCTGACCCTGATCCGTCCGTGCTCAACCCCTTCTCAATAAGCAGGGCGGAGCTGGACACGTCGATCCCAGACGGATCGACAAGCATGCGAAGCCTCTGGCGGAGATGGTTCGCTTGGTCGAAAACCCATCTACCAGGGTCTTCACTGCACTGTCAGTGCAATTGGGCATCAGAGGTACGATGTTGGAAAAGGCTTGGTAACGCGTGAATACCCGAATGATGGGAAGAGCCCGGGCGGAAGCCACCCCTTCCTGTGGCATGAGTATGATGCGCGAGTCAGATTCGTGCCATGTCATGATTCGATGTACTGGTGATCCGTCACAAAATTTTGAATCGAAAACAAATTTGACTTAGTGGTCTCGTGGGCGAAGGAGTTCCGATGGACAGTGCTGTCGAATGTTGGGTGAGGATTACCGGTTGGCTGAGGGAACGCGCGCCCGGTAGTTATGCGCAGCTCTCGCCGCCGGCCACGTCGGAGATGATCCGTGAGACCGAGCAGAGGATCGGTTCGGTGATCCATCCTGATCTGCAGGAAATTCTCCTGGTTAATAACGGATGCGACAAGCCGGGGATGAATCGCACGACGCTTATAAGTCCCAACTACTGCGATGTGACAAATAAGGGTCTGGGAATTCTTGGCTTGACGCACATCGAGGCAGTCCATGAGCACATGATGTGGATTCATGAGAACGCGGTGGAGGAAGGCGCGGCTGATGACGATGAACCCGTGTGGAAGCCCTCATATATTCCCGTCACGTCTGAGTGGGACGGATTTTACGGCACCTTTCTCGACTCGGAGACAGGTAAGCTGGGGAGCTGGTCCGAAGGTGAGGTGACCAAGCTTCACCCAAGCTCCCTGGCAGACCTTCTAACGGCTGCTTTCGAGCGGATTCGTGACGCCCACCTGAATGATGAGGGATTCCCGAAGGTTGACAACGGGTTCCTCGTGTGGAGCACATTCTGAACCTCGACATGAATATGCGGCCCCTGTGAATCATTGTGGGGCCGCACATTCGTTTTTTACAGGGTGAACCCGTTCAGGTCCAGCCAGTATTCGTCGCCGTCCAGGAGTCGGTTCTTGACGCTGAACCCATTCGCTCCGCCGTACGCGGCCATGGATCCGGAATTCTGACGCGATGACATGCTAGAGCGTCCACACCCCTCGCGCCAGGTCGGCATCGGGAAGTCCTTGCGCAGGTCGATGTACCACGAGCCGTCGGTCCTCTTGCCGACGAAGGTCTGTACACACTCGTTGCCGTTGGTC